>JAITIZ010000474.1 GCA_031279215.1 Planctomycetaceae bacterium | reverse complement strand
GCTAAAATTCATTCCGCCAATATGTTTACTGCCGAAACCGTAAGGCGATGTGTTGATACCGAGTTGCGGGTCACGTCCGTTTAACGGTGAACCCCACGCCGGAAGTTGTTGGGTTATTTCACCGAACAAAATGGTGTTGGAAAGACCATCAGTAATTTCATCCATTTTCAGTGATCGACCAACCGGCAAAACAAATTGGTTGGCGGAATAATCCGTTTTGGCAAAACCGTTACGGTCAACCTGTTCTTCTTTCGGAAGACGCTTAAAATACGGTGATACAAAAGGGCTGTCGATTGGTTTTTGGAATATCGGAGCGTTTTGCGGATCGTTCCATGCTTTGGTTTGATCAATTTTTTCGTACAAGGCTTGTTGTTCGCAAAACGGCAACAGTTGTGTCATCCAACCGTGTCCGAGTTGCCCGTTTTCCAAAACGGTACTGCCAAACGGTAATTGTTGTTCATACGTTTCTGCATAATTCTGTACACCAATCGAGATTTGTTTCAGATTATTGACAGATTGCATACGGAACAAAGCAGACCTATTAGGATTAATAATTGGTTCTTTGGGAAACAACAACCAAACAACTTCATGAAAACCGGAAATGAGAGCGAATCCCGTTACGGCAATGAGAACCAGGATAAACGAGGTCAAACACGATTTACGGAACGTCCAGATTTTGTCATGCCGTTTAGCAATTGGAGCCACAAAAAAATGTAATGTTAATGGCAAAAGCAGAAAAGCAATCAAACCGCATAAAACGGCAATCGGTTCATGTCCCAAACCCGCAAACAACCGATAAAGCCCAACTATCCAACCCACGATGGGAAGAAGGAAACTCGGATGGACGAGGAGACCAACTATGAGGTTAATAATCACAATAACGACCAATAACTCAACAAGTGTAAATGCGTTCCGTTTCATGGTGATTTCTCCGTAACATCAACTTTTTCCGCAGTATCAAAATTTTCTGTAACTAAAAAATTGCGATCAATCGTCCATCGGGCATTCGGCACAATGGCGGGTTCGCGCACCAAAGGCGTATTGGGTGAATCCGCATTAGGGAAATAGTCGTAACTAATTCCGGCAGCAAACGGAATGAACCATAAATTGCCGAACCTTGATTCTTCAATTGAAGCGGGTAATTGACCGTCATGTTCTTGCGCGAATTTTTGAAGGATGTTACGCAGTGTTGTGATGGCTCTGAGGCGTTCCATTTCGAGGTTAAGTTCGTCGGAGTTTTTTGTTTTTGCGAGTTGTTCCCTTTCGGCATCGAAAACGGTTTGCGAAACAATACCGTTTGGAATCCATGCGCCCGGCGAAAACAGTTCACGGCTTCCGGCAACCATGGCCAGTACCAACGAAAAAAAACAGCCGCCAAGAAACACCAATCCCAACGCCTTCGGATAATTCAACCGTTTGAAATGGGGACTGTCGGCAACAAGAGCATTCCAACAGAACATTACCGGAATTGCCGCAATCACCATCACAATAAACACTGCCGTCGAAATCCCAATAAACCGGTCAGCACCGTATTTACTCAATGTCGGAAAGGTCATTCCGGCATACACTGTTGACGTAGAAAATAACAGTACCAACAGTACTGCAACTGTTGTCGTACTAAAAATTCGATTAATTTGTCGCATTATTTTTTCCTCACATTAGGGATTTTTTCAAGGGAACTTCTCAAAACTCAAAATTTACCGAGAGTTAACGGCGTGGGCTTACCCCGCATTGTTGAATTTTAGGCACCAAGTACGAGGTAAACCCCGCCGTTAATTTGGTTATTAGAAATTCCCTAAATTGGAATTTTATTTTATCTGAACAAAACAATTTTTCAAGTGTTTCGGAATTTTGATTTTTTATAATATATCAGTGGAATAATTTTTTTGGTACTATTTTCGCGGCATTTCCTTAATCTCTTATGTTTTCTTATTCCCGCAGGGACGAGATGTGCATAACCGTAGGTGTAGCGCAGCGCAACCTACGGATCAGAACCTCCTCTCCTTTGTAAAAGCCCCGCACGGGGCGAGAGAGTAGTTGATAGTGGAGAGTGGATAGTGTCGCAAGCGGATTACTACCTAAACGGCAATAATTCCGCATGCGACACTATCCACTCTCCACTCCCAACTATCAACTACTCTCACACCCCTAGCGGGGTTAAGAGCAAAAAACAATTATTCCACTGATATATTACCACTTTTTAATTTTGGAATCTCTGTGAAATACAAGTGTTGATCTTTTAGAATTTACAAGATAAAATTTCAGTAATATATCAGTGGAATTTTTGTTTTTTTGAGATCACGAAACACACGAGATAACGAAATACACGAAAATTATCTAAAAAAAACTTTCGTGTTTTTCGTGTAATTTCGTGTGTTTCGTGTTAAAAAAAATTAAACACAAAAATGTCAAAATAGACAGTTACATATAGAGTACTATAAAGAGTTTTGTTTGGGTTTATTATTTTCCGTCCGATATAGAGAAGTTTGCATGATTAAAATTGTATCACAAACAACTGAATTGTTACATAATTTGTTGTTCATAATCAGTTGTTCGCGATCAACTGTCCATTTTTAACCCCTTTAATATTATGATGATTATTATGTCAAAAAGATTTTTTTCATTTTGTTTTGTTGTTTTCTTTTTTTGTTGTTCTGTAATTGTTTTTGGCGAATCGCAACAGTTTGATGTTGTGATTTATGGCGGAACCAGTGCGGCGGTTACATCGGCGGTGCAGGTGAAAAAAATGGGACAAACGGTTATTATTGTTTCGCCGGATAAACATCTTGGCGGTCTCAGTAGTGGAGGTTTGGGGTTCACTGATTCCGGTAACACCAGCACTGTCGGCGGTCTTTCCCGTGAATTTTATCAACGGATTTACACTGTTTATCAGAACGAAAAAACATGGCGATGGCAAAAAATATCCGAATACACCAATCTCGGACAAGGAACAAAAGCAATGCTTCACGATGACAAAACAATGTGGATTTTTGAACCGCATGTTGCTGAAACAGTTTTTGACGCATGGATTGAAGAACATAAAATTCCGGTTGTTCGTAACACATGGCTTGACCGAAAAAACGGTGTTAAGAAAAACGGTACACAAATTGTTTCAATGACAACATTGGACGGTCAAACCTTTGTAGGTAAGATGTTTATTGATGCAACGTATGAAGGCGATTTGATGGCTGCTGCCGGAGTGGATTATCATGTTGGGCGTGAATCGAATGACCAATACGGTGAAACATGGAACGGTAATCAAGTTGGAACATTACATCATGGACATTGGTTCAAAAAACCGGTTGATCCTTATGTTATTTCCGGTGATCCGAAAAGCGGGCGGCTTAAATATATTGACGACAGTAAACCGGGGATTCGCGGTGAGGCTGACCATCGTGTTCAAGCCTATTGTTTTCGGATGTGCCTGACCAATCACGAACCCAATCGTGTTCCGTTTCCCAAACCGGATGATTATAATCCCAATGATTATGAGTTGTATGTTCGTGTTTTTCAAACCGGTTGGCGTGAAACATTTAACAAATTCGACCAAATTCCCAATCATAAAACCGATACAAATAACCATGGACCTTTTAGTACGGATTTTATTGGAATGAATTACGATTATCCCGATGCATCTTATGAACGCAGGGAAGAAATTATTACGGAACATAAAAAATATCAACAAGGTTTAATGTATTTTCTTGCCAATGAGGAACGTGTTCCTGAAGATGTTCGTAAAAAAATGCCGCAATGGGGACTTGCCAAAGATGAATTTATTGACAACGAAAATTGGCCGCACCAGATTTATGTACGGGAGGCGCGGCGTATGGTTGGTGAATATGTTACGACGGAACTTGATTGTATGGCGAAACGGCGTTGTCCGAAACCGGTTGGGTTGGGGTCTTACGCTCTTGATTCGCATAATGTTCGACGATATGTTACGCCGGAAGGAACGGTCCAAAATGAAGGAGATATTGGTGTTTCACCGCGAGGACCTTACGGAATTGATTTCGGTTCTATTGTTCCCAAACGGGAACAGTGTACGAATTTGCTTGTACCTGTTTGTGTGAGTAGTTCTCATATTGCCTTCGGGTCTATCCGAATGGAACCCGTGTTTATGATTCTTGGTCAGAGTGCCGCAACCGCCGCCGTTTTAGCAATTCATGAAAATTGTGAAGTACAGAAACTTGATTACGAAAAATTGCGTGAACATCTTATCGCAGATGGACAACGTTTGGTTTATTCCAAACAAAATAAAGTTAATCCTAACAGTGTTGGTGCGGACAAGTTGGAAGGGAATATTTGTGATAATAATTCCGCAAAAGTAACAGGAAATTGGGACAGCAGTTCTTCGATACCGAAGTTTGTCGAAAATGATTATCTTCACGATGCTAACGAAAACAAAGGTAATAAATCTGCTGAATTTTCGTTCAAAATCACGAAACAGGGAAATTACAGTGTTTGTGTTTCTTATACGCCGAATCCGAATCGTTCTACTGCGGTTCCGGTAAAGGTTATCCATCGGGATGGTGAAAGTACTGTCATGGTCGATCAAACGAGAAAACCTACGCTCGATAATCTTTTCGTGCCGCTCGGAATATTTCCGTTCGATAAAACAGCAACAATTATTATTTCAAACACCGGTACAACCGGTTATGTTGTCGTCGATGCCGTTCAACTTATTTTGCAAACACCCTAACGATTGGTCATATTGATCGGTGTTTATTTGGGGGCTGTGTTTCAGATTGTGTTTCGGACAGTGTTTCGGATTGTGTTTGGGACTGATTGATTATTTCGTGAGGTGTTTCGATTTTATGTAAAGTGTTGCAACATGATTGTCGGGAAATCGGGCAATGTTGGCAATGACTGCAATTGGAACCGTTTTTTGAACTTCGGAGCAACGGTTTTAACATTGCCCAAAAATACCATCCGATAACGGCAAGAGAAAAAATTGCAACAATAACTCCGAACATTGTAGGACGATAACGTAACTGTCTATTTATTTTTTAAACACGAAATACACCGAATACACGGAAGGTACAGAAAAGAAGTTTTCTTAATTTCGTAATATACTTCTTGCAATCATCAATTTAATTTTTCGTAATATCTTAGCGGAATTTTCGTTAAAAGATAAACCTAATGCAGGCGACGCCTTTTGCCGAAGGATTTTCACCCACAGTTGCAACGTTTGATCCGGTTTTCCCATTTCTGTCCGTCAACAGGGTCAAGTCGGCTATCGCCGGCGCAATGGCGGGTGAAAACCCTTTGGCGAAACATTGGCTATCTTTGAATTATTGCTTTTTCGGGGTTTCACACAAAAATTCTACTGAAATATTACTTTCAATATTCTAAAAATCCAGCCAATTCTGTTTATCACGTCAACTCTATTTATTCCGTCAACATTTGTTTATTTTGTCAAAAAACGAAAACCGAATTACCAAGAGTGATAATTATAACATTTATTTTATAATGAGTGATCCAATGCGGTGAGACCGGAAAGCATGATTTGTTTTCGGAACCAAGGATAAAACATCACTGGTATTTTAACCATTTTGAGTAGGAGTTGCCATCTCAATAGACGGAGATTTTTACGGTATGCGGCGAGGTTGAATTTTTGGGAGTCGAATGTTTGAGCGAGGTGATAAGCGCTGGTTAAAGCCGAACTGATTCCTTCGGCGGAACTGGGGCTAATCAATCCGGCGGCTTCGCCAATCAGAAAAACACGATCCGAACCAAGACAAACCGAAAAAGGATTTAAAGGACGAAACAAAAAACCTGCTTCACGGTGAACAGGGAAATCAAAACGTAAACCGGCATTACGAAGTTTTGCCTTAAACCGTTCAAATATTTCACGTGTTTTGTTTCCAAAAGGAATTGTACCGCCGAGAATTATTTGTTCGTTTTTTGGGATCATCCATGCGTAAAAGTCGGTGATTTCCGAGTCAAAAATTCCAACGTAATCGTTCTGAAAATCGATTCCGGTTTGGGTCGAATTTTCCGGTAAAACGGTTTGTAATTCAAACCATTCCTGTAAAGCGGTATAACGTTTCGGGTTTGGGCGGTTGGCAAAAAATTCGCGCCGAACTGTTGAAAACGAACCATCGGCGCCAACTAAAAAACGTACTTGTTCAGACCGAATTTCATTATTTTCCGTAAAAAAAATTTCAAGACTGTTTTTATCAGAATATTGGGAATACCGATAAACCGTTCCCATTCGAACATCCACATCGGAAGGGATTAACGAAACGAGCCAATGATCAAAGATTTCGCGGTCGATATTGACGTATTGTCGGGCGTAATGACGAACCAATTGGGATTGTAAATCCCAAACGGCAACAGCAAAAGGTTGTGGATTGACCAGTACTTCGCGTGGTAATGCCAGATCGAATTTTGCTAACATTTTTTGTGATTCCGGTGAGAGAATACCGCCGCAACATTTTTTCCGTTGGCGATGAAGCAACAAAACACGACAACGCCTGGACAAAAGCCGAGCTAAAGTTGCTCCTGCCGGACCTGCTCCTACAATAGCCACATCATACATAAGATTGACGGAAATTTTCCTAAGTTCACCGTTGGTTGTCTAACAAAAAACCGGATACAACAGCAGTAAAATTCCGGTTTTTCAGGCATTATGATTACAATAAAGGTTCTAGTGTTATGGGGAACGATTTTTTTATTGTTTTAGTTTTTTGGCAATTTCCGCAACATATTTTCCTTGAAATCGTGCGATACGGAGTTCATTGGCGGATGGTTGCCGTGAATTATCACTGCCGGCAAGTGTGGCAGCTCCGTAAGGCGAACCGCCGGTAATTTCATTCATATTAACGAGTCCTTGTTCTGAATACGGAACTCCGGCAATAACCATACCGTGATGAAGCAATGTTGTATGGAAACTTATAATCGTTGTTTCTTGTCCGCCGTGTTGTGTACCTGTTGAAACAAAAACACTGCCGACTTTACCGATCAAAGCTCCTTTGAGCCAAAGTGATGTTGTTTGGTCAAGGAAATTGCGCATTTGAGCTGCCATATTACCGAATCGGGTTGGTGTTCCGAAAATAATCCCATCTGATGCTGCCAAAATATTATTTGTTGCATTGGGTATTGTGGACATTTTTGCTTTTGCTGCGGCAGCACCGGATTTTTCCAACGCTTCTGCCGGAACCAGTTCAGGAACCTGATACAACGACACAACAACATCCGAAACCTCACGAACTCCAACAGCGATTTCTTCTGCCATCTGATACGTATGACCATACATACTGTAAAACACAATACTAATTTTAGTACTCATAAATAACCTTTCATAAATTTTTTGAGAGTTGACTGTAACAGTGGTATTGATAGATTCAATTCGATTTCATTAAGGGAACTTCTAAAAACGCGAATTTTTACGCAGCAGTTTAGGTTCGTGTTTTTTTCCGTCATTTTTTTTGAGTCGAGCGGGTAAGATTCCCAATTCCAGCGGGTATTTTTTATTGATTTTATAGCGAATCGGCAGCATTTTTAGAGGGTTCCCCTATTTCAGACGCTTCAGTGTCATCAGACGACACATGTTCCTGACCTGATTTCACATTCCAATCCAGAATTTTACACGTTTCAGTCCAATCGTTCAGATGATGAATCTTGTCGAGTTGGGTTTCAATATCAAAAAAAGAAGGTTGACGGCTAGAATCGAATATGATAGAAACTTAGGGAAAAAGGGAGGAAAAATACGAAAAATTAACATTAATTGTAGTCTAACATTATTTTAAATAAACGTAAGAGGTTCTTAGAAGTTCTTCCCTATACTCAATCCTGTTATAAATTGGTTGTTTTTATATTACCATTACATTTTCGGAAGGTAGGCAACCGTGGTGAAAGCCCTTCAGCGAAAGGTCGCCTACATCTTTCCGGTTCGATGTAAGTTTTTGTATTGCAAGGACTTATGAAAACATGTAAGCGGTTGTTCACTGCCCCGTTCACTCCTCAAAACGGCGTTGTTCACCGGGGACAGGAATTGATGTAAATTATTGATTATAAATAGGTTATGACTAATTTTAATGTAAAATTGTATCGGAAATATTGTTTGGGAGTGTTTGTGAATTTCGTTACAACATCGGTATTAGGAATTTATCATAGTAAAAAATGTCTGCCCCAAACTATCGGCAAGTCGGCAAGTATGTCGACTTGCCCCTGTTGACGAACGGAAATTGAAAACCAACAGTGTACAACACAATAACAAACCTAACGGGTACAACCGTAGATGAAAACCCTTCAGCGAAAGGCTTTCACCTACGGTTGCCTACCTTCCGAAAACGTAATGGCAATAAAAACAACCAATTTATAACAAGATTGAATATAACCGCAAAATCCCAAAAATTCAGTCTCTCTTGAAAACACCAATAGATATAAGTAAAATAGTGAATAAGTTGTTTTATTTTATGTATTGGAATTGGAACTTTTTATCTGATATGCGGTTATCGCCGACACAGTTTTTGCGGTAAATGAATTAGGAACAGTTTACCGTTATTCTCAATGGTTACCGTTATTCACAATGAACCATGCGAGTTTTTGTGACGATTAGCAGTTTTTTCATTGTACTCGGATTGTACTTTTTGTACGGTTGGATCGTGGTGCCGTTGCTCTTGCCAACACCCGAAGAATCGCCACAAAAAATTAGCATCAACATGGAAGACCCTGCCCACGAAGATATTGAACCGTTTTTGTTTCTGTTTCCCGAAGAAGGTTGGGAACGTAATCCCGAATCGGAAATTCATTATCTTCAATTCGGTCAAACCATTATTTTGTTCGGAAAAGACGAAACACAAGGTAATATCGTTAAATTACAACCTTGTACCGTGTTGATCGTTCAAGGTTTGGATGATCCCAATCTCACAGAAATAGAACGGAACCAATACCGCCAACAAGCAATCGTTATGCGAACCCCGCTTTACGCCGAAATCGAATTTGACCGCGATTTTAACCTCAGTCAGTTCCCCTTACCAAATATCAAAGCCGGACGACTCTTCGGAAAAGTTACCATCGAAAGTAATATGAAAGAAACCGGAATACAAGATGATTTGTTTTTAGAAACAGAATATATCTCAATCACCGAATCACCCGGTTTGACCAAAATCTCCACTCTCAACGATGTTCGCTTTTGTCTCGGTTATCATTACGGAGAAGGTTCCATGTTTAATATGGAACTGGCTTTGCCCAATCCCAATTCGCCCAAATCACCAAAAGAATTAAGCCTATTACGGTTCGAAAAATTAAAACAACTCAATCTTGTTTTTCCCGAAGACCCAAAATCCGATCCAAAAATCAAAGAGAACCCCCAAAAAAATACCGCCAATATTCCGTTGCAAAAATCCCGTATCATGCCGTCCGGCCCCGCAACTTTTCTTGATATTAAATGTCAACGTGAATTTATTTTTCGGTTTGTTAAACCGGAAAAACAAAACGAAAAAACCGGTATTGCCCAATTTCTAGGAAATGCCGACGCCCGACGAACCAATCCCGACGGCTCAATCGATATCTTAACCGCAGAAGAAATTCAAGTTAAATTTCAAACCAAAGAAAAAAAATTAAATAACCCCAATGCCGTTGCCAAAAATCCCACAACCCAAAAAACAAACGATTTTTCTCAAAATAATAGTTTCAATAACATGGAACCGGTTGTCTTGGAAGCCAACGGAAAACTCGCACAAAATAATCAACCCGCTGTTCCCGCCAAATTGGTCAGCCAACAAAACGGCGGTGTACTCATGACCGGTGACCATCTTTTGTACGACCTCCGAAGAAATTTTTTGGTTCTCGAAACACAAACCTTATCCGGTGCTTCAAAAGAAGTAGAAATGGTTTTTCAGAATCAATATGTTATTCGAGGAGAAAAAAGTTTTCAATACACCTTGGGACAAAACGGAGAATTTGGAAAATTGGTGTCCGAAGGAAAAGGAAGTTTACGCGGAAATATCGGCAACGAAAAAACTCCTAAAAAAATGTTTTTATCCTGGAATGCTTTGTTGGCAGAACCGTATCCCATGGTTAAAAATCAAATTGTTCTGAAACTTTGGGGCGGAATTACCGCTAATCTGGAAGGATTCGGAAACATGACCGCCGAAAAACTTGACCTTTGGTGTAATATTGAACCGAAAATAACAACTCCCAAAACTCCCCCCAAAAAAACAACAGACCCCAAAATAATAAACCCAAAAACAACAGACTCAAAAAATAAAACAACTCCCCAAGAAGTCCTCCCAAGTTTAAATTCCGTCAACAATTCGTTGCTCAGCAGCAAAAGCAGTATCACTCCTGATCGTGCGGTTGTGATGGATAAGGTTCATTTTATGAACGAAAAAGGAACATGTGATATTAACCGGTTGGATATTTTTTTCAAGACCATTTCTGTTACCGGAACGGCAGTTCAATCACGTTGGACGCCCCAAATCTTAGCGAATTCACCGCCGTCAATGATCGAGAATCATCCCATTATCGCTCCTCATCCGTCGGCAACTCGTCAACTAATTACCTTCGTTGATGGTTCGTCCGCAGCGGCACCGGCAACAGAAACACCAACAACAAAAACATCCGCACAAACTTCCTCAGTGATTCAGCAAGTTCAATTTGTTCAACCCAATCCGCCCGCTAATCAAAAACAAACAGCAAATCAAACTCAAACAAATCTTGTTCCGTTATATCAATTACAACCTGTTCCGCCGATGGAAACTTCAACGGCGGTTCCGATACAACCCAAACCCAACAACTCCGGTTCCAATATTTCCGGTTCCAATATTTCCGGTTCGGTCGCCTCTCAGAATTTGCTGGGGATTCAGTCTCAGGCAATCGTTCAATACGCAATCGCCGGTAAACAAATGTTTATGCAAGTTGTTTATAGCGAAGGACATTCCTATATTGAAACGTTGGTGGTTGAAGGCAATGTCCGAATTATCGAAAAAGCCGCCGTAACCGTACAACAATTATCCGATATTAGTGTAATCGAAATTACCGGAGAAGAAATTACTGTTTGGAATCCATCGTCGCCCGAAACACAAATATTGATTACAGGAAAACAACAAGACGCTGTTTTTCGAGGACGCGGTATTGAGTTAAGAGCGAAAGAAATCAATATTGCCCGATCTAGTAACAAGATTTGGGTTCCCGGAGTCGGACGCTTAATTGCCAATACCGACACCGATTCAACTCAAAAATATTTTCAAACCAAAAATTCCGCAACAACAAATTCCCCCGGAACAATATCCGCTCCCAATACTCTCAATACTCCCAATACTCCTATTCCCTTGGTTCCCCTAAAACCTGCCAATACCGCAACAAATAACTCCGCCAATAACAAAATCAATAAAGATAACCGCTTGTTGGTTGACTGGAATGAAAATATGATTTTCAACGGTAAGGTGTTACAGTTTTTTGGAAAATCCGACCGAAACGGAAATCGTGTTCGGGCGATTCATCAGGATAAAGAGATTTGGTGTGATGTTATGGAAATTCACCTGAACCGTCAAATAACCTTCTTCGACGATAAATCCGGTCTTAAAACGGAAGCGGAAATGATTCAGTGTGCCAATAATGTTTTTGTACGGAGTCGGGAGTTGGATGTGAATAATCAGTTAAAATCGTTGAGTAGTGCGGAATTTGGTAAATTGCGGTTTTATGTTGCGTCAAATTATTTTGTTGCGGAAGGACCGAATGACCGACCGGGAGTTCTGTGTTTTACGAGTCTCAATTCTGATGAGGGATTTTCCAATACAAAAATAGGTCTGCCGGAATCACTAACGTCAACTAAAGAAAAAAGTTCTTTGAAATTTCTTGCCATCTGGTTTCATGATCATATTCAGGGAACATTTCTGGGGGATCAGCGCAATGTGGAAATCAGCGGACGAGTTCAAGCGGCTTACCTGCCCGTTAATTCTTGGGAGGATCATATCGGAATTGATAATCTAAATATTGCACGAAAATATGGCTATATTTTGGAATGCGAACAATTACATATCGTTGAAATCCCCGATATGAACAATAATGGACAGAATACAATGGAATTAACCGCTTTCAACAATGCTTCCATTGACAGCAGTAAATTCTATGGTAAAGCACAAACAATTAAATACAATCAAGCAAAAACTCTTGTAACCTTCGACGGTAACGCCAAAATTCATACCTTCGAAGACGGCAAAAATTTAGAACAAACCGCCGCCGAAATAATTCAATATGACATCAAAAGCAAAGCCATACGAGTGAACCATTCACAAGGAATTCGTATCGGACAATAAATCGTAACAGCCTATCGGATATTTTTTAGTATCTGTCTATTTTGAACACGAAATACACGAAACTTCACTAACGACACAAAAATTATACGAAAATGACAACAAAAAATTTTGTTATTGTCTATTTTGGTCCGCAGATTTACGCAGATTGACGCAGATTGACGCAGATTGACGCAGATTGACGCAGATTGACGCAGATTGACGCAGATTTTCGTCCACCGATTTTCGCAGATATTCGATCTTCGCGGATTTTCAAAGATTCCTTTTTGAGAGTACGAAATAACGGAACAAACAAAGGAAGAATAGACAAAAAATATAAAAAATTATTTTCAAAAAACTTTTGTAATATATCAGTGTAATAATTTTTGTAATATATCAGTGGAATTTTTGTTTTTTACCTTAGCTCCGATAGGGGCGTTAGGATTTTTTACTGAATCGCCCGCCCCAACGGGGTGGGTTTAAGTTCCCCCTCCCACCCCAACGCAACGCCCTGAAAGGGCAACGGGAAGATGATTAAATGACGAACCGTTTAAAATTTCCTATCGCCCTTTCAGGACTTGTTAATTAGGGTTGATTTGTAACCCCCCCCGTTGGGGCGGGCTATAATCCTAATACCCTTTCAGGGCTACTATTGTTGTCCTCTACAAAAATTCCACGGAAAGATTACTCATTGCCCAATATTGACAATCGTTATGAATAACGTTAATATTTAACGATCTTCTTTTTTTCTGTAACTTTACTTTATACTAAATGGAGTTGAAAATGAAACGATTGATTTTTACTCGAATCTGTTTGTTTGTGTTTATTGTTTTGACAATGAGTATTGGGAGCAATGCACGGACAACGGATGAACCGCAGGGAGACGTAACATCGGGTATTGCCGTCGAACTGACAGACGCAGACGGTAAACCCGTAACAACCGGTTATGTCCGAACCTATCCTAATCCGCGTCCAAAAGATTGGGAAGGCGATCAGCCCCGTAATTTTGAACTCAAAAACGGTCAATGTTTTGTACCGTTGTCTAATTTCGACGCCCAAAAATCGTTCAAAATGGTTTTCTACGCCGACGGTTTCACTCCTTATGAACGAACATGGCGTGATACTAATGTGGAAAAATTACCGAAACATTATGTCCGCCAACTGACCGAACTCGCCGCAGAACCGATTGGCGGAATTGTTCGTGACGCAAACGGTAAACCGGTTGAAGGTGCGGAAGTGTATTTTACCGTTAGTCTTATCGGAAGAAAAAGCGATCCCAATTCAGGTTCGTTCACTAACCGTTATGCTCAATGGATTAAAACCGATGCCGAAGGGCGTTGGAAATACGCCGTTTTGCCGAAAGAACAATTGGAACAAAATTTCGATATGAGTATTGAACATCCGAATTATCCCAAATTTCGGATTGCCAAAGGGCAATTGTTCAAAGATTATCTGGCGAAAGACACGGATGGACATTTTTCAAAAACCGTAACTATTTCAAACGGATTACCGCTTCAAGGTCTTGTTACAGACGAACAAAATAATCCTGTTGAAGGTGTTCTTGTTTATTCCAATGTGGTAAAAAGGGAAGGTGCCGCGCTTTACGGAACAACCCGAACCAACGCTAAAGGAGAATTTTTGTTTGAACAATGTTCGCCGAAAGGTGAACTTGGCAACATCTCTATCGGTGTTGCTCCGAAAAATTTTGCGCCGGATGTTATTGAAATTACGGAAATTATCGCCGGAATGGAACCGGTGAAAATCGTTTTGAAACACGGTAAAAAATTGGTACTCAAAATGGTCGATAAAAACGGTAAACCGGTTTCCGGCTTAAAACTCATGTCGCGTTCTTGGCGCAAACATTGCGGTAACATTTTGTTCCGTTTATTTGAGGACGCAGACGAGTACGGTGTTTTGAAAATCGGTGATGACGGTTTGTTCGTTTGGGAAAACGCAACAGAAGATGATCCCCATTTCGTTATTAACGGCGGAAACAATTATCAAAATGTTGCTGTTGATTATAATTCCTTAAAATTCGGCGGCGAAGAAAATATTATTACGTTTTTGCCGACGATTAATGTTACCGGCAATGTTACCGATGCAGAAACCGGTCAACCAATTCCGGCGTTTCAGGTAGTAGAATGGTTTTCGTTCAAGGGAATACCGAACAATTTAACAAAAGAATTTGGTTCGCAACAAGGTAACGATGGTAAATTTACACGCGTAATCGGTCAACGTTTCGGCGAATTTGACAAATATTATCTTCGGGTTGATGCGGAAGGTTATGAAGGTTTTATGTCTGAAAATATCCCGCCGAACGCTGTTAATCCGGTTCTGAATTTTCCGCTCAAAAAAGCGGGCGAATTTTCGAATCACATCGCCGGAACGGTGTTACTTCCTGACGGTACGCCGGCAATAAATACGGTGATTGGTTTTTCAACACCTTCCTATTCTATTCAAACGGAAAATGGTTGTCTCAATGGTTGGAATGACCAGCAACAAACACGAACCGATGCGGAAGGAAAATTTTCGATTTCTAAAAGTGTTTCGGGAATCGGCGATCAGGATTATCAGTTAATCTTTTTGCACGATAAAGGGCAGAAAAGTATTCGGAAGGAAGATTTTGAAAAAAATACAGCACCGATTCAACTGGAAGCGTGGAGCAGAATTGAAGGAACTGTTCTGGTCGGAAAAAAAACGGGAAAGAAGCTTCCGATTCTATGTTTTTCCGATCCGGGAAAAATGTATACTAGCGGAAAGTCGGCTCATATTGTTCATTTTTACAATAATATTTTTTGTGATGAAAATGGTCAATTTGTGATTGACCGTATTTTTCCGGGTAAAGGACAAATTAGTCGTGCGGTAAAACTAAATGATTCTAAAATGACTGCGGGTTTTCTTTACCAGCAATTCGATCTTAAACCGGGTGAAACGAAACAGATTGTTCTTGGCGTTGACGGCGGTTATGTTGCCAACGGAACGTTACATATTCCCCCCGACTTTCAATCAAAAGTGAACTGGAATTTTGCCAGTGTTAAAGCAAAACGTACGATGCCGGAATTGATTGCCGTACCGGAACCAACTCTTGCTTACTATACTTTTTTCCAAGAACCACTCCGCAAACCTGAGATAAATACCAATGTGGTAAACGATGCGGTTGAAGTTGAACAAATCATTAACGAATGGATCGAATCACCGGAAGGTAAAGCGGCCATTGATAAAGACCCGGAAGGTTACAAAAAAGCGAAATTACATTTCGATATTTATTCCGAATACCAGAAAAAACGGCAACTCGCAGACAGGGACTGCCGAATCTGTTTGGCGGGCGAGAATGGTACATTCCAACTGGAGGACATGACACCAGGTCTTTGGACATTGGAAATCACCTTGAATTTTCCGAGTAAAACGGGGCAATTGTGGGATTTTGCCGATATTTGGCGGAAAAAAATCACGGTTCTGATTCCGCAACTTCCCGAAGATCAAACCGATAGACTGCTTAATATCGGACATATTGTAATCGGTTTCGATAACAGCGAACGAAAAGGACCACAAAAATAATCCTTGTAATATATCAGCGGAATTTTTGTTTTTCAACTTTTTTTGGTTTATGAATTACAACTAACCTTATTTTTCTGAAATACGAAATACACGAAAAAAACGAAATACACGAAAAAAAGATGAAATAAAAATTTTCGTGTATTTCGTGTAATTTCGTGTGTTTCGTGTTAAAAAAAATTAAAACCAAAACGTCAAAAGAGACAGTTACGTTTTTTACTCTTGACAATTCGGTTTTCGTTTTTTGACAGAATCAACAGATTGTAACAGGATAAATATACTTTTTGTATTTCATCATTTTACATTTAATTAATTAAACGTAAAATGATGAATGTAAGAAGTATATATCAATGTTCTGTTATCTACTTTCCGTTATCAATTTTCTGTTATCAACTCTTCCGGTGTTCCTGTTGCGGTAATAAAACCGCCGCGAATTCCGGCTTCGGGACCAAGATCAATAATCCAATCGGCAGTCCGTATTACAGCGAGGTTGTGTTCGATCACAATAACAGTGTTACCGCGCTCGACCAACCCCAATAATACATCCAGCAACCGTCTCACATCACCGGAATGTAAGCCTGTTGTCGGCTCGTCCAGAATATACAACGTTTTTCCTGTTTCAATTTTAGCAAGTTCTGTTGCCAATTTTACCCGTTGCGCCTCACCCCCCGAAAGCATCGACGACGATTGACCCAACGGTAAATATCCCAACCCAACCCGTTGCAAACTCCGTAACACCCGATCAATCTGCGGTATGTTCTCAAAAAATATTACCGCTTCATCAATCGGCATCTCAAGAACATCAGCAATTGATTTGCCCTTGTATTTAACCGCAAGCGTTTGACGGTTAAAACGTTGACCGTTACAAACGGGACAGACAGAATAAAAATCGTTCAGGAAATGCATCTCAATTTTTTGTATTCCCTGCCCTTGACATGCCTCGCAACGTCCGCCTGAAGCATTAAAACTAAAACGTTGGGCTTTATATCCGCGCCGTTTGGCATCTTTGGTTGCTGCAAAAATTTTGCGGATTTCGTCGAAAATACCACTGTATGTTGCCGGATTACTTCGGTGAGAACGACCAAGCGGTGATTGATCAACTTCCGCTAACTTATCAATATTGTCAACTCCTTGTAATTGTTTGAAATGACCGGTTGGTTTTATGTTCGATAAATAAGCCCGAACAGCAGGAACCAATGTCTCATTAAGTAACGAACTCTTGCCGCTGCCGCTAACCCCCGTAACACATATCAATCCCCCAAGAGGAAAAGAAACCGTTATATTTTTCAGATTGTTCGTGGTAACTCCCTTCAATATAATTTTGTGCGAAAACACTTTTTTTCGGCAATTAATCGGAAAATAAACCGGTGATAATGGAAAATCAAAGGAATCGGTTTCGGTTGAATTGGTTTCAATTGAGTCTTTCTCGGTTGAATTTGTTTCCGGTAAATTTGTCTCAATTAAATTTGTCTCAATTAAATTTGCCTCTGATGAATTTGTTTCTGATGAATTTATTTTGGAATATTTGTTTTCCAGATGATCACGTTTCCATTTTTTTCCTTCTTTTTTCCATGTTGCAACAATATTTCCGCCGAAACGTCCTGCTCCCGGACCGACTTCGATAATTTCATCTGCTTCACGTATGATTGCTTCATCGTGTTCCACAACAATAACAGTATTACCGTTTTTTTGCAACAATCGTATGGCATCGAGTAAACGTTGGTTATCGCGCGGATGTAAACCAAGAGATGGTTCGTCCAAAACGTAACAAACTCCCGTCAACCCGCCGCCAAGTCCGGTTGCCAACCGAACACGTTGTAATTCACCGCCGCTTAGTGTTTCCGCCGGACGATCAAGAGTTAAATATGGAAGTCCGATTTTATTCAGAAATTCGATACGGGGAATCATTTGTTCCAAAATCGGTTTGGCAATCTCTTGTTTTCCTAACGGAATTTCCAATGTTCTGAAAAAATCAAGCAATTCCTCCACCGTCAACGCACAGAGTTCATAAATCCGTTTGTTGCCGACCGTAACATTTCGCGATTCGGGGCGCAACCGGCTTCCTTGACATTCATTACAAATATTTTCACCATCATAACCGGTTCCTTCACATTTCGGACAGGCTCCGTACGGACTATTAAAACTAAATGTTCGGGGTTCCAGTTCGGCAAAATCAATATGACATTTCGGGCAGGCAAAAAGTGTACAAAATGGAATATCTTTCCAAATACTTTTTGTGGAACCGTCAGGATTGGTAATTCGTTCTTTTTCGTACACCGCCAGAACAGTTCCTTCACCGTGTTTCAACGCAAGTTGCAATGATTCGGTGAGCCGGTTCTGAACACCGTCTTTCAGAATAATCCGATCAATGACTATTTCGATTTGGTGATATTGATTCGTAGAGGTTTGGAGAATCTGTTCAATATCGAACAGTTGCCCATCAACCCGCACCCGAACAAAACCGGCTTTCGCAATTTTCCGAAAAATATCCTGAAATTCATTTTTTTGCGGATGTTTGTCTTTTTGACCACACTCAACCGGAGCAAGAATCATAAGACGTATTCCATCCGGCAAGTCCATGATTTCTTCAAAAATCTGTTGCGGTGATTGTTGCCGGATTGGTCTGCCGCACCGGAAACAATGGGGAAGACCGCAACGTGCGTAAAGCAATCGCAAATAATCGTACACCTCCGTCAGTGTGGCAACAGTACTACGGGGATTACGAATTCTTCCGCGTTGATCAATGGCGACGGTTGGTTGCAGCCCGCAAATCAAATCCACTTCAGGACGTTCCATTCGGCGCAAAAAAGCACGGGCGTGAACAGAAAGTGATTCAATATATTGCCGTTGCCCTTCCGCAAAAATCGTGTCAAAAGCAAGCGAACTCTTTCCGCTGCCGCTCGGTCCCGTAATAACAACAAATTTGCCGTGCGGAATATCAAGCGAAATATTGTTAAGATTATGGACTCTTGCCCCTTCAATGTGAATAAACTTGTTCAATAGATTACACAATCCTAAATAACAGAAATTGAATTATGAAATAACAGAAATTGTAATATATCAGTGGAATTTTTGTTTTCGAGTCAAAAAATTGTGTACCAATTCGCCCCGTAGGGGTAATCAGCAATAGCGTAGGGCAACGCCCTACGTATGGTTTGCCCTTTGGAATCAAGCCCTGAAAGGGCGCAAGCCTAAAGATCATTCATAATCTTATTACATCTTATTGCTGTCGCCCTTACAGGGCTTTGGTGTGTTATATT
>JAITIZ010000439.1 GCA_031279215.1 Planctomycetaceae bacterium | reverse complement strand
CTAGCACTCACAACACTGACAAAAAAACAAAAGACAAGTAATGAGAAACCTTCGGATGAAGATAAATAATATAGGAAACTTCTAAAAATAAATTTTTACATAAGGTTTTTAGAAGTTCGCTTTAATTATTTATGATTAGAGATAAACCCTTTAGTGTAAAAATAAATTAATCCTGATAGGGCGGCAGGAAAGTTTAATCGATTCGTCATTTAATCCTATTCCTATTGCCCTTTAATGTAATATAAACAACAAATATTCCACTGATATATTACCAATTTTTATATTTCATGGAAAATTATGTCAACAATTATTCCCAATAATCAACTTCGTAATTTTATGGGTTTAAATGCACCAGCAATTTATGACGATGATTTCCTATTCATTTTAACAAAACAATAATAGATTTATTTACAGAGTTATGTGCGGTATTTGCGGAGTTTTATGGACAATTCAAAATAAAGAGATTGATGTGAAAACACTCGATCTGATGACAGATCGTTTATCTCATCGAGGACCTGATGATCGCGGTACACTTATTTTGAGGGACAATAATAATTCATTAGTTCCCAATGTTTGTCTTGGTTTTCGTCGATTGGCAATTTTAGATTTGTCAATCAGTGGTCATCAACCAATGTCAAATGAAGATGGAACCGTTTGGATTGTGTTTAACGGCGAAATTTATAATTTTGAACCGTTACGAAAAGAACTAATTAATAAAGGACATCAATTTAAGAGTAATACTGATACAGAAGTATTGATACATCTTTATGAAGAAGAACAAGAAAATATGTTGCAAAAAATAAACGGGATGTTCGGATTTGCTATTTGGGATACTCGACGTAAACGGTTATTTTTAGCGAGAGATCGTATTGGAAAAAAACCTTTATACTATCGACACGAACAGGGACGGTTTATTTTTGCAAGTGAATTAAAGAGTATTTTTGCAATTCCAGACATACCCAAAGAAGTTGATCCCGTTGCGATAGACGAATATTTAACGTATCAATATATTCCCTATCCAAGAACAATTGTACTCGGCACATCTAAACTTCCTCCCGCACATTATGCAATTTGGGAAAACGATAAACTTACAATTGAAAAATATTGGAATCCTGATTTAAATTTTCAAGACAATAATCTAACAATAAATGAATGGTCTGATGGTTTACGCACATTACTTGCCGATGCTGTCAGAATACGTATGCGAAGTGATGTTCCGCTTGGTGCTTTTCTTTCAGGCGGTATTGATTCATCGACAATTGCGGGAATTATGCAACAAGAATGCAACTCGCAGATTCAGACATTTACCATTGGATTCACTGATAAAACAATTGATGAAACAGACTTTGCACGAGCAGCTGCAACAAAATACGGAACATTACATCGTGAGTTTCTTGTAACAAGTGAAGCAAAAAATATCTTTCAAAAACTTGCATGGCATTATGATGAACCTTTTGCAGATCAGAGTGCAATACCGACATGGCATCTTTGTGAACAAACAAAACGTGAAGTTACGGTAGCGTTAAGCGGAGACGGCGGAGATGAATTATTTGCTGGTTATGATCGGCATAGAGCAGCGTATTTTGGAGAACGATTTGACTATTTACCGCTATTTTTAAGACGTTTTTTATCAAATACCGTTGTACAAATAATTCCGGGGAATTCAACAGCAAGATCGTTTTGGCGTCGATTACAACGTTTTCTTGAAGGACTCGGTATGAATCGTGCGGAACGTTTTCTCCAATGGATAGCGTATTTTAATAAAAAACAACGACTGGAATTATACACTGATTCATTCGTACAAAAAATTTCTGGAACAGATTCCATTGATTATTTTATCGAAGTATTAAAACGTAGTGAGAAACGCGATCCGGCAACACAATTGAGTTTAACCGATATGCAAACGTATTTGCCCGGTGCCGTTATGACAAAGGTTGATATTGCATCAATGGCACATTCACTCGAATGCCGTGCGCCGTTCCTTGATTATCGTGTTGTTGAATGGGCAGCAAAAATACCTATACGTTACAAGATTCAAGGCAATCTTGGGAAAATAATACTTCGCAATACTTATAAAGACCTTTTACCCAAAGTGATTAGTGAACGCCGTGACAAAATGGGATTCGGAGCACCAACTCATCAATGGTTTCGCGGTGAACTTAAAAATCTAGTAAATGATATGCTCCTTGATACAAACACTATCAATCGCGGCATTTTTCGTCGTAACAAAATTGAACAGATACTAACAGAACATTTTTCAAACAAATTTGATCATTCAAGGAAAATATGGGCATTATTTATGTTAGAGATGTGGTTTAGAACATGGTTAGAAAATAGTTCTTTTATTTAATAAAACAATTATTGACTATAATAATAAATTCGTGAAAAAAATTTTAGTAACAGGTTCTGCCGGATTCATAGGGTTTCATATCACCAATTATTTACTTAAAAATAATTGGCAGATTATCGGATTGGACAACCTCAACGATTATTACAACGTAAAACTGAAAAAAGATCGATTACAACAATTATTAAATCAGAAAAAAGAATTTGAATTTATTCACGCTGATATTATTGAAACGGAAAAACTTGAAACTTTATTTAAAAAACATTCGTTTGATACAATAATACATCTTGCCGCTCAAGCGGGAGTAAGATATTCACTTGAAAATCCGCGTGTTTATATTGATAGTAATATCGTTGGTTTTTTAAACATTTTAGAGTGTTGTAGAAAATACAATGTAAAACATTTAATTTATGCGTCGTCAAGTTCAGTTTACGGATTGAATACGAAACAGCCTTTTTCGGAAAAGGATCCGGTTGATCATCCGGCAAGTTTATATGCTGCAACGAAAAAAAGTAACGAATTAATGGCTCATACTTACAGTCATTTATTCGGATTGCCGACAACCGGATTACGGTTTTTCACCGTTTATGGACCTTGGGGACGACCGGATATGGCAATTTTCAAATTTACAAAAGCCATTTTAGAAAACAAACCAATTGATGTTTATAATAATGGAAAAATGAAACGTGATTTTACATACATTGATGATATTGTCGATGGCATAATCTGTGTCGTTGATCACATACCAACATATAATTCAACCGATAACTTTTCTAGTCCTGCAACAAGTAAGTATCCGTTTCGAATATACAATATTGGAAACAATAAACCTGTTGAATTATTGGAATTAATATCAATACTTGAATCGACACTTGGTCGAAAAGCAAAATTAAACTTATTACCAATGCAGTCTGGAGATGTTATGGAAACTTATGCTGATATTTCACGGCTGAATAATGAAATTGGTTTTACTCCTGTTACTAATATTGAAACAGGAATCAAACAATTTGTTGATTGGTATAGCATTTATTACCAACACTAATTAAAAATTAACAGGAGTATAAAATGAAAATTGCTCTTATTACAAATAGAGACTTGGGTGTTTGGCAGTTACGGCGTGAACTTATTCAAACGCTTATTTATAATGGTCATCATGTAACAGTGATAACGCCGGAGGGACCTTTTATAGAACAGATCAAGTCATTGGGAGCGACAGTCGAATTAATTGATATGCAACGTTATGTGTCAATTAAAACAGATATTGCCAGTGTATTTCAAATTTACCATATCCTAAAAAAGGATAAATATGACATCGTTTATACCATGACCGTAAAACCCAACATTTACGGTATGATTGCGGCAAAATTGGCTGGTATTCCTAAACGCTTTGGTCTTGTTTGTGGTCTCGGATATGGATTTGTACAACCGCAAAACATGAAACAACGTTTGTTTCAATATATTTTACATAAAATGTATCGGCTTGGCGGATTGTGTACAAATCAATACGTGTTTCAAAATTTTGATGATCGTGATTTAATGATTGAAAAAAATATTATTAGTAAAGATAAAACAGTAGTTATTAAAAGTTCTGGAATTGATCTGGAATTATATTCACCCAATAACGTTAACAAAAATCAAGTAATAAGAATACGCAACAATGAGTTCGGAGTAAATGATGATACGATTGTTGTCGGTGTTATTACAAGAATGACTGTTACTAAGGGAATACGTGATTTTATTCAAGCCAGCCGAATTGCGACTGAATGGAATATCAAGGTAATGTTTATTGCAGTAGGTGAGTGTGAATTGGATGATAGTGATTATTTGCAACGAAACGAATTAAAAGAGACGAGTAATTTTAAATGGCTTGGTTTTCGTACTGATATTAAAGAATTACTTCAATGTATTGATATTGTTACATTACCTTCTTTTTACCGTGAAGGAATTCCAAGAATTTTATTGGAAGGAATGGCCATGCATAAACCTATTGTAACAACTGATAATGTTGGTTGTAGGGAAACAGTTGATAACGGTGTAAATGGATTTATTGTGCCAATCAAAGAGCCAAATAAACTTGCTGACGCTATAAAAAAATTAGTTCTTGATAAAAACTTGCGAGAACAATTTGGGGAAAATTCGTTTCTAAAAGTCAAAAAAGAATTTGAGATAAAAAGTGTTATTAAACGTTTAACCGAAGATGTCTTGGGTATAAAAAATATACAGTTCCCAGATTCATTTGTTAGTATGTTGAAATTAGTTGATGATGATGTCAACACCAATAACTCAGATATACGTCAATCGCATAGAGAAGGGAGTCGTGAAGCAGCATAAGGCAATTTCTAAAAACTCTTTTTTGTTCACGAATTTTCACGAGTGCCCACTAACTTTTTTCGTGAAATTTTTGTTTTTCAACTTTTTCGGGGATTTCACTGATTTATTTGGTAGAGACACAATGCATTGCGTCTCGACGTTACAGAATGAACCAATTTAACCGTTAATTTTTTTACGGTTTTTTTGAACGTTTATAAAAACAATTGATAAAATTTAACCTCATCGCAGAGACGAATATATTGCGCCTCGATATAGTGTCAATTCATTAAGTCGATTTGTTACTGTTATCTGCTTGTATTGTGTAAACAGATAAATATTTTTTAACCCAAAAACTTTAAAATGTAAAAAAGATTTTTATGAACCAAATTCAATTAGAGGGAAAGAGAAAAAACCAGATGGAAATCGATCACGCTAAGCGAGTTCAGGAATTTGTTGAAACTTCTAAAGCAACGAAAACATGGAATACTAACGTTTGTTTTGTTCTTGTTGGTTCGCCATATCCCAATGCTCCTGTAAAGTTATAGTAAAGCTGTGAATGAATTTGATATTCACAAAATTAATAAACGTGCCTTAACAGAATTTCTTGAATTAAACAAATGTATTGATAGATAATTGAACCATTATTATTGTAATAATATCGTAACTATTATTTTAAAATGATTCTTACAGAGACACAAATTATTGTAACCGTAAATTTCATGCTTTATAAAGAAAAATTATGAAACATTTATTTTATATTAATAAAACAATGAAAGCTGAATCAATTAGTATTGACACACAGTACACATATCAATTTTGGCATCCTTCATTTACAACGGTATTACCTAAGGGGTTAAAAAATTTTTCGTTGTTGGTTTGGTGGTTATTCCATCATTTAAAACTGTTTGCTAACAATAATTATAGTATTTTTTTAATTTACGATAACAAAAAATTGATTCATCGTTCATTCATTTTTCCAAAATATTTTCGCTTTCCTTTTATGACGAAAAATGATTTACAGATTGGTGATACCTACACTGACCCCAATTATCGCGGTAAAAATTTAGCTACATTCGCAATTCAGGAAATTGTCAAAAATTATGGAAAAATAGATGGTAACACTCGCAATATATGGTATCTCGTTGATCAAAATAATACGGCATCTATTCATGTTATTGAGAAGGCTGAGTTTAAGTTATATGGAAAGGGACAAAAAAATAGACGATTCGGAATGTCTGTTTTCGGTTATTATGACATTGAACATTACGAAAATAATAATTAATAATATTAAAATTGCTCATGTTACTCAAACGATTATTTGATATTTGTTCGAGTTTATTTGGTTTAGTTTTACTTTCACCGCTTTTGTTTTTTGTTGCGATATGGGTAAAACTCGATTCCAAAGGACCCGTGTTTTATCGTCCTGAAAGAGGAGGACGGTTTGGAATACCGTTTCGGATTTATAAGTTTCGTTCAATGATTGTTGACGCCGATAAAAAA
>JAITIZ010000334.1 GCA_031279215.1 Planctomycetaceae bacterium | reverse complement strand
AAATCATATTCAAAGTATTCTGTACTTCCGTCAGGAAGTGTTCTTGTCAATTGGTTTCCATTCTCATCGTAGGTAAATTTTGTGACATTTCCATTCGGGTCTTTAATGGTTAACTGATTACCCTGTGCGTCATAAGTGTATTCGTACACTGGTAATTGACCATTGACTTCAGGTAATGTAACTCTAATCAATTGACCATTATCGTCATACTCAAAATATCGAGTTTGACCAAGTTGATTTGTTTCGGAAATCTTTTGTCCCTTGTCATTGTAACCAGCTTTAATTGTTGTTCCATCCGGTTGGATTGTTTCGATAATGTTATTGCAATAAATTGGGTAATATTGATTTCCTCGCAGTGGTGCTTGCCAATGTGTTTTTCTTTTTAATTTTGTTGTAATATAATTGGGCATTATCTAATCAATTTTTTTAATATTTTCAAAACATTTTTTAATATTCATTTCAAAATCAATAATCGTTTGAAAATCTAATGATTTTCTTAATTACTTGGACAAAGGTAAGCGATTTATTTTTTTGGTTTTCGGTATGGAATCAACACTAATTAAATTTTTTTCATCTATCACTTCATCGGGACAATAAGGACATTTTGTCTCTTTGGAAATCATGTTCCATCTATAAGGAGGCTCTCGGTCTGGGTCCATATTAGCATAATGATGTATCTGATATGGAGGAAGTGAACCTCTAATAAATTGATGAATGTTTTTAGCACTTTTAAATACCATCATACTCTCCCAATGATTGATAATACTCCATTCGCCAACAATCACAAAACTACAGGTAGGTGATCGGTATATTTTGGCTTCGAGATTACATTGCTCAAGTATATATCGCGGGGGATTGTGGATTTCATAGGTTCCATTTTCCTGCAAAATCATTAATGATTTAGTAGCGTTTGGAATTAAATAGAGCCCACGCCGTTGCAATTTCCATGTTCCTGCTAAGTCTTTTTTTGCTACTGTTTTTTGGGGAATGCTACGATAATAGTTAATATAATATATGTCATAACATATAACAATGAAGAATAATCCAATCAAAGTACAGAATAGTCCAATACCCATAATTCGTAATAGATGTTTTCTAATATTTGATTGGGACAAATATGATAGCCTTATATTTAGTTTCATAAAATAAGTATAAACCAAAAAAACTGTAAAATGTAAATTCCTTGCGAAAGAAGCATATTTTTTAAAGTCAATAACTGATATTTTCTTCCCATAAAAAATACTGCGTTGTTGTCGCCCAACAACCCGATTCTCGATCACCAAAAATAAAACGTTCAGTTCCTGGAATCCGAGTAAGACTTTGAAAACCCGCAACATTGGCAGCCATAAATCTAACTGTTACAGTTCGATTAGAAACGTCATTACGCATGATCTGCCAATTATAGGTATAAGTACCTAAAAAGGCTTCCAATAACATGGCTTCATGTTCATCGGAAGGCGTTGAATAAAATGGATTGTAAGAATACACAACATCTGTAATACCAACTATTGGATCTCTCCAAATAGTATTCGTTTTATTACTATCTGCAGAAAACAAAATATATTCTTTTCTATATAAGTTTTCGAAACTGGGAATCGTTCCTTGGTTTAATTCATTTTCGATAAATTGTTTGTCGTGAAGTATTCGGGAATGTTGTTGAAATGCTTTGGTCATTGGGCAATCACCAAAATAGTAATTACGCGGATTTTTTTTACCATCTCCCCATCTTAAGTCAAAGAACATTTCAGTGGGCGTTTTAGACGAATTAGCAGTAAGCATACTTAAATCACCATTATTATATTTGATCTCAGCTGCATATAGTTCTTCCCAAAGTTTAGGTTCATTCCATTCTTTGTGCCAATTATGTGGTCCGAATACTTCCCAAAGTGTCCACACTAAAGCAAGTGGAGGACACATTACATAGCTAAGACCAAACAAAGCTCCTTTTCCAGCTCCATAAAAACCGCCCATAAGAAATCCAACAGTAGAACATATACTAACTACACCTAAGCAACCAATCCCTACTGAGAACTTTCCTGTTGGATCAATATTATTTATCGGATCTGCATGAGTGTACAAATATTTATGGAAACTCTGTGGATCATTCAAATTTCCAAAGAACGGATCGAGTCTGTTGAATCGTCCGGTTACCGGGTCGTAATATCTTGCACGTAAATATTGCTGTCCGATTTTTGAATCGAATTGTTCACCGCTGTACAAGAATTCAGTTAATGCTTCACTTGTTGTAAATCCGATTGTGTTACCATAAGCATCAAATGCAAAAATTTGAGCAATAGCCATTGTAGCATCTAATAAGACACGAGTTGAACCATGTCCGTCAAAGGTAAAGTAATGCGTTGTTTTTGTTCCATTTATTTCAATTGTCTGAGAAATACGTTGATGTCCGATAACATAAGAAATTGTTTTAACAATATTTCCTTCAGCATCGTATTCTGTTTGACGTAACACTTGGCTGTAACCTGTTAAACTCTTTGAGTCGTTTAGATATTCAGTTCGAATTTTCGATTTTAATTCACCGTCTTCCCAAACTTCATGTTCTGCGGAGATACGAATTCCATCACTTCCGTAACCATATCTTGTAATTTCCGTGCGATTTCCAGAAACGATTGTAACAACAGACATTCTGCCTTGTGCATCATATTCGAAAGTTGTTTCCGAAATTAAAATATCATTTTCAGAAACTTTCTTTGATGTTTGTTGTGTATGATCATAACCATAAATTGTTGTCTTATTATTTGTAATTTCATTTAACAATCTGTCATTAACATCATAATTATAAGTTGTTATTGTACCATTTACTGTTTGTTTCAGACGATTACCAACAAGGTCATAAATCCATTCGCTTGTTTGATCAAATTCATCGTCATAATGATCAAAATTTTCGTACACAAGTCGTCCAGCCTCGTCGTATTCCCAATCGATCTCATTTTGCTGTTCGCCATACTCCGTCCAAAATTTTTCAATTGCATTTAATTTTCGTCCTTGCGCATCTAATGTGTAATCAAATTGTGAAACACCTTCACCATTATCAAATATTCCATTATTATTTTTGTCAACAAAATTCGTCAATTTAATAAGACGATTCATATTGTCATATTCATAAGTGGCAATTAAGTTAGATTCATTTGTTTTAGTTACAGTTTTAGCAAGATTTCCAACAAGGTCATATTCATACGTTGTTACTTGCGCTGTTGTTGTATCGGTAACTGTACTTAAACGTCCAAAGACATCATAAGAATATCGTATATCATCACCCTTGTCACTTGATACGCGAATTTGCCTACC
>JAITIZ010000242.1 GCA_031279215.1 Planctomycetaceae bacterium | reverse complement strand
AATTACTTGATCCAGAAATGGAAACAACCGACACAGAAACATCAATAGAATTAAATTTTGCCGTATTAAAATTTAAGCACACAATAAAAAAAGGAACAAAAAAATAATCCTGTAAATCCCGTTAATCCAGTCAAAAAAATTCCAAAAAATTCAAAACAAACAAGGACGTTAAATTGAGTTTATCAACATTAGCCGACAGATATTGTCCCAATATATGCCGCCCGTTTTTGAATCGTGTACAAAATTCACCGATTGGAAAACGAATTGTAAGCGGAACGTTTTGGTCGGTTGTTGGCAGTGGTTTTGGAAATATGTTTACTTTTATTGCAATTGTTCTTGTTGCGAGAATTTTAGGCAGAGAAACATTTGGTGATTTTGGTTTAATACAATCAACTGCTGCAACTTTTGTAACATTTTCCGGTTTCGGAATTGGTGCAACTGCAACAAAATATATTGCGGAATTGGTACATACAGATAAATTACGAGTTGGACGAATTATTGGATTAAATTATTTATTTACACTTTTTTCATCAGCAATTGTTGCGATCATTTTTTATTTCAGTGTACCTTGGATTTGCGAAACCAAAATAGGTTCTGTCCATTTAACTGATGAAATGAGGTGGGGAGCATTGTTATTATTTTTAATGACGTTTATGTCCACACAACTTGGCGTTATGTCTGGTTTTCAAGATTTCAAAGGTCAGGCGGCTATTACTTTTATTATCGGCATTTTATCAATACCGATTTATATTACATGTACAATATTGGGAAACTTGCATGGCACTGTGTTAGGGCTATTAATTATTACAGTTATAAATGCACTAATTAATGGTATTTTTATATTTAAAAACTCACGTAAATTTTATGTACGATATTCATTTCGGGATGCCTATAAGGAGTTACCAATACTTTGGAAGTTTAGTTTTCCGACAATGTTATGCGGAGTCATTTATTCCGGTATTTTTTGGATTTGTCAAATGATGTTACGAGCAACACCCAATGGTGATGCAGAACTAGGGATTTTTTTTGCCGGACTGAGTATTTGGTCAATTTTAATATTTGCTCCAATGAAATTACGTGATGTTATGCTCCCAATGTTAAGTGAACTTTACGGAACGAACAATCATAAAAAATTCTGCAAGACTGTAATTGTTCATTTTTTAGTCAACACACTTATCATTGGCATTTTGGTTCTTCCTATTGCGATTTTTTCAAAACAGATTATGACACTTTTCGGCAATGATTTTACTAATGGTTATGGAACGTTACTTTTATTATGTTTTTTTGCAGGTATTTACATCATTGGTAATAATGTGGATCAAATTTTTTTAAGTCAGGGAAAAGCATGGATAAATTTAGCATACTGTGTTACTGGGAGTTTCGTTTCATTCTTCGTATGTTATTTTTTAATTACAAAAAACTGTGGAAGTATTGGTTTAGTATTGGCAATGATTGCCGGTCATTTAACAAGAATGGTATTTTGGGTCGTTTATTTTTCATTACGATCTATCAATAAAAATCAAGTAAATATATGAAAAAATTTATAATTAAACAGATCAAAAAAATTCCGTTACTTTGTTACTTGGTAGTCATTATTAGACAGGTACTTTTTCCTGGTTCCAAAAGATATTGGGACAATCGTTACTGTCAAGGCGGTAATTCCGGTGCCGGTTCATACGGAAGACTTGCCGAGTTTAAGGCTGAAATATTGAACAAATTTGTTACTGAAAATAATATTAATTCAGTTATAGAATTTGGCTGCGGCGATGGTAATCAGTTGATGTTAGCAAATTATCCTTACTACATTGGAGTCGACGTTAGCCCTAAAGCCATTGAAATATGCCGCGAATTATTTGACATTAAGAGAGAGAGAGAATTGCGATAAGAAATTTATCGTTTTGTCAGACTACAAAGGTGAAACAGCAGAATTGGCAATTTCATTAGATGTGGTGTATCACCTTGTCGAAGACAATATTTTTGGCGAATACATGGAAAGACTTTTTGATGCAGCAACAAAATTCGTTATCGTATATGCAGATAATAAAGATTATCCATACGTTAAGGGAACACATGTTCGACATCGTTGTTTTACAAAATGGATTGAAATCCATAAACCTAATTGGCAATTGATTCAAAATATTCAGAACAAATATCCATGGTTATATCCTTGGGAAGGCGACGGACAAAATTGTTCGTGGTCAGATTTTTATATTTTTCAAAATAATGAAATCAGTACAAATAATTAGAATATGACAAAATACGTTAAAAGATTTATAAAACGAATACCAATTATAGGTGATTTTTTGCGCAAAAACCGATTACGGATTTTAAAGTTGTTGCCTCAATCATTGGTGTTGAAACTTTATCAACCCGATATTGATTGGAATAAGATTGATTCAGATGTCAAAAATTATCTCAACAGTAATGACTATGGAATTACAACAGAAAAACGTAATCCTAAAATAATTGTTTCGTTAACGTCATATCCAGCCAGAATACCGCGAATTCATTACACAATCATTTCATTACTTCAACAATCCGTTAAACCGGATGAAATTATCCTTTGGCTTGGTAAAGAACAATTCCCGAACAAAAATAATGATTTACCTAATGAACTCATAAAACTAATAGAACATGGTTTAACAATCAAATATTGTAAAGATATTCGTTCATACAAAAAATTGATTCCTGCTTTACGAGAATATCCAGAAGATGTTATTGTAACGTCAGATGATGATGTTTTTTATATGAATAACTGGCTTGAAATCCTACTCAATTCCTACAAACAAAATCAAACGATAATTCATTGTCATCGTGCGCATAAAATTATGTTTACATCAAACGGTGATTTACGTAGTTATAACGATTGGAAAGGTGTTATTGATTACAAAGACACAACAACGAGTTACATAAATTTTATGGTTGGAGTTGGCGGTGTATTGTATCCGCCTCACACACTTCATTCAGACGTAACAAATGAATCTCTGTTTATGAAACTTTCACCTTCAGCAGATGACGTTTGGTTTTGGGCAATGGCAGTAATTAATGAAGCAAAAATATGTGTTGTAAAAAATAATATCACACGAACACTACCTAATATCCCACTTGAATACAATGACCTTGTTAACCCAGGTGGACTTTGCGCGATCAATGTAATACAGTGCCAAAATGATGTACAGATTAAACAAGTCCTAAAACATTATCCACAGATTTTAGAACAAATTCAAACAGAAACAAAACAGCAACAAAAAGTTGCATAGTATTAATTTAATGTTGTCATTCATTTTAATATGGATTCTAACACTAATAGATTATAGATTTTTCAAAAACCGTTGTATCTTTTTAAATAATATATTATTTTTTTATTTTGAATTAGTAATGTCATTTAATTATATTACAATAACAACTCTTTTATTGATTTTTGCTATATATGCATTTTGTTCGATCAAATCGGGAAAATGGTATTATATCCTGATTCATCCATTTTCAATCGCATGGATACAAATGTTATTGTTCTTTTATCCTGCGACGAGTCTTCCTAATATGCATCTTCGAGTAGATTGTACACTTGCCGTGGGATTTATTTTATTTTCTGTAGCTTTTTGGATAGGTACTTATTTATTATCTGAAAAGTGTCTCAATAAATTTACCAAGTTTAAATCATTGAATTCCTTTTCAAAACAAGATCAATCATTACTATTTTGGTTGATTGTAGCAATATGTTTATTCTATATTTTTCTTTT
>JAITIZ010000236.1 GCA_031279215.1 Planctomycetaceae bacterium | reverse complement strand
TAATGGAAAAGTCTCTGATTGTTAATTTGCTAAAATTCATTGTCATTATCTAATTCATTTTTGAACAATTTTGTCGTTTTTTGAGTATTACCAAAGCAATAACTCGCTTCATTTCTTGTAGCATTTCCTAAAAATTATCCCCAATCCTATTATCGTACAGATAATTTTAAGTCATTTCTAATCTTTCGGACAGACGCAAGTATTCCGTAAATTTCAACAATTCTCAATTTTATAATTCTTTAATTCTGGAAAAAGGGAAAACAATACGTATTGCTTGACCAACAATATCGTTTCGAGAAATAGTTCCTATTATTCGACTATCAAAACTGTCATGTGTATTGTCCCCAATAAGAAAATATTCATTAGGTCCTAGTGTTATTGGTAATGGATATCCTTGTTTTCCCAATTCTTCCACACGACAAAATCCTGAATAACCATTTTGTCCAGAGGAAATTTCTTTAAAAATAAGGGGATCTAGTAGCCTTTTCCCATTAATAAGTATAAATGGTGTATCAATATTGATAGTTTCTCCTGGAAGCCCAACAATTCTTTTACATAAAATAATAGAATAAATACCGTCAGATTTTTTCCATTTGTACCGAAAACCAACAATATCACCACGGCAAGGTTTTTTCAGTCGATAAATGAATTTGTTAACAATAACAATATCAGGCAATGAATATTTTGACTGGCTAATTAACGTCGGTTCCATTGATGATGAGCGAACAATAATTCCTCCAGCTATGTATTGTACAAATATTCCCAGACTTAAGGGTAATAAATAACGGTTGAAAATGATTAGAAAGAAGATAAAAGAGAACCATTTCCAATAACTTATTTTTTTAACAGGTTTCCAAGATAAAATGAATAAAGTAATCATATAAATAATACCAATGATCATACATGTTAAAGCACAATACCAAAATAATTTTCCAGGGATACTCGCAAAAACAACAAAAGTAACAACAAAACTCATAAAGATCAAATATAAAAAAATACTAACAACATATCGACCAGAAAAGAATTGTACTGAACCAGGAAAAAGGAATGTCAAAAATAAACCGATACAACAGGGATAATGTTGTTTTAGCGCATGAATATCATCTACTTGTATGTTATTTTGTGTATTCATTTTACATGTGATTTACTAACTTGGTAATAAATAATGAATTAAAATTATTAAATTGAATAAAAATAGACAGAAACAATCCACTTATAACGGTAAAATTTTTGTTCTTCCATAATAATTTTTTCATTAAATTTATATGAAATATTACTACATTATTTTGACGGTGATTCCTTTAGACGATTAAGAGTACTTTCGTGATCTTTAAGCGCATCACTGAAAGGTAACTCGGCTACTTTTTCATAGGATAAACCTTTCATCGCATATATTGTTTGTATTCTTTCATCAAAAATATCCATTCTATCAAATAAGCCGTCACCATCAGTATCAATATAACTTCTAATAAATTTACCTTCCTTATTACAGACGAAATATTTTATTCTTTCTAAAGTCCCTTCATTTGAGTAATACGATAGATATGCTACACGTGACACTGTCAAATTTTTTTCGCCGTTATAATCGAATTTCATACGTTTTTCTTTCCCCGATTCAGTTGACCATTCGATAATAGGCTTAAGTCGATCTCGTTCACATACTGAATAATCACCGTTAGTTTTATTAAAAAAAACAATCAATGGACCAACAATAGCTAATGGCGGCGTATTTTTCACATCATCGATAATTCTTTTTATAGTAGGATCATCGGAAGTCAATCCCGTATCTTGAATCAGAATCTTTTCTAGTTGCACAAAAAAATCCCTAATTTTTGTTGGCGAATCATAGACAAAAACGTCCTTAGTTTTAGTTGATTTTAGTGTCCCCAGACCATATCCCAAATAAAAAACAATAATCAGAAACACTATGTAAAAAATTAATTTTAATTTTTGATACTTCATTTTTTATATTCCTAATATAAAAATTCGGTTGAGAGTTTTTTCTATACATAGTAGAAATTTTTGGTGTACTACTGATCAGTTTTCGACAGTAACTCACCTCCATTTCACATACAAACAACCATATCCAGTTACATAATATATGTTGCAGACGAATTCCATCCACAAAGTTTAGAAAATTTAATGATTTCGATCATTATGTAAGCGACATCTTCTTTGATATTCATCCCACAATCCATCGTTCATCGGATCATCCCAAACCCGTTCGCGTGAACTTTCAGTAATTCTTATTTCACCAATGCCACCTCCTGCTTCGAGTACTCCCGTAGTTTCACCAATTCCTGTTGGTGCTAAAACCGGTGAACCGGTATTATATCCCCAATCGCCCCAACCACGCCACCAATCATCCCAAGTACGGTCACTATCGTACCACCAATCACCATGCCAAATTACATCTAACCCCATTGGGTCCTTCAAGATTTCCGGTTGGTTATTAACGTACCGATACAGGTTGACATCACCGGCATCATAGCCCAGCGGATCAATCGTTGTGAAACGTCCCATGACCGGATGATAATATCGATTACGATAATACATTAATCCGGTTTCTTTGTCAAGACGGCGGGAAGTAAACAGAAAATCCCAATCATA
>JAITIZ010000181.1 GCA_031279215.1 Planctomycetaceae bacterium | reverse complement strand
TAATATACTCTTCACACTTTAAATTTCGGTTTTCGTTTTAAACTAAACTCGCCCTGAAAGGGCAATATAAGCCAGCCCTACCCAACGGGTAGGGTTCAAATCACCAACAACCATTTCGCCCTGAAAGGGCAACATACTGTAGTTGAGAGTGGAGAGTTGAGAGTGGATAGTGTCGCATGCGGAATTATTATCGTTTAGGTAGTAATCCGCTTGCGACACTATCCACTATCCACTATCAACTATCAACTATCAACTACTCTCTCGCCCCATGCGGGGCTTTGTTATGTTGGGCATTTTTGACCGTAGGTTGCGCTGCGCTACACCTACGGTTATGCACATCTCGTCCCTGCGGGACTAAGAAAACACAAGAGATTAACGAAATGCCACGAAAATAGGACGGTTTATCAAAAATCGGTGTTGGGGAATGTGGTTACGGATTTTGTTATGAACAATTTGTCTTGCAAAATAGTCTTACACAACAGATTTCAGATATGTAACATAAAAGATTAACACAATCATCAAAACGTAAAGTATCCAACTAACATGCAAACCTTTGCCGGAGAAAATTTTAATAATTGGATAAACCAAAAGACCAATAATCAAACCATCCGCAATATTGTACGAAAACGGAATTCCGATCATCAGGAGAAAAGCCGGAACAGATTCACTAAAATCATTCCAATCGATTTTTGCTACGCTTTGCAGCATTAATGCTCCAACAATAACCAATGCAGCAGCGGTAATTGGAGGATAATTGGCAATCATTAGAATACACGGTGAACAAAACATTGTCAGGAGAAAACAAGTTGCTATTACGAGAGCAGTCAAACCGGTACGTCCGCCGGTTTCGACTCCGGTAACACTTTCGACATACGCTGTTACGGTACTATGACCGCCAACAGCCCCGATAACAGTTGCCGTTGCGTCTACAGCGAAAACTTTTTCAATATCAGGAAATTGGTTCTCTTTAATCAGACCGGCGCGTGTGCCGACACCAACAACTGTTCCCAAAGTATCAAAAATTTCCATAAAAACTAAAATCAAAAGCAGAGGAAATAATTTGTACAGATAATGAAAAACGCCCCAAATATCTATTTGAGCAACAACCGGACTTGGATCAGCGGGCAAACCAAACGGATAAACCGGAACAATTTTACCCAAACACCATGCCATTATTGCGGAAGCAGCAATTCCGTACAAAATGGAACCGCGAATATTAAGAGTGTGAAGTGATGTTGTAATAATAAGACCGGTCAAAAAAACAAGCGGAGCTGGTTCTGTCAACGAACCAAGAATATAGAGATTATTTTCACAAATAATAACATTAGCATGCCGTAAACCGATCAGAGCAATAAACAAACCAATTCCGGCAGACATACCGCCGCGCAAACTTGGACTAATTGCTTCGACGAGATATTTCCGAAGATTCATAAACGAAAGCAGGGCGAAAAGAATTCCGGAAATCAATACAACTCCCAACGCGAGATGCCAGGCTTCGGTATGTTTGTTTTGCCCGATAATAGCTGCACATGCGGGAAATACTGTCAAAACAACAAAAATATTTTCTCCCATACCGGGTGCCAAACCAAGCGGATAATTAGCAACAAGTCCCATCAATAGACATCCAATTGCTGCAACAAGACATGTTGTTGTTACCAACGCAGCCGCATCCGCTCCGGTTGTTACGTTAAACATTGTACCTGACATAATTTGCGGTTGAACACAGACAATATATGCCATAGACATAAATGTTACCAATCCGGCAAGACATTCGCGTGACCATGTACTACCGCGTTCTGTAATTTTAAAAAAACGATCCATTTTTGTAGTTGATAGTTAATAGTAATAGGGAATAGTAATAGTGAATAGTGAATAGTGTCGCAAGCGTTTTTTTTACTGTAATAGTTATACTTTGTCCTGCCTGCCATATTGTTTTTTGGGGTAACTTCGCCCTGAAAATAAAAATCTACAGAATAATTACTTTTTTTGAATGTTTGGAATTTGTAGTTGTACAAATTCAAGAGCTAGGCGACCTTCCGCCCAAGGGTTACCTACCTGACATAGAGTTGGCGCAAGTTTTTACTACAAAAGGATTTGTGGAAACATGTAAACAACTGTTCACGAACATAAAACGTCGTTGTTCACTGGGAGCAGGAATTGATGTAAACTATTGATTATAAATAAGTTATGACTAATTTTAATGCAAAATCGTATCGGAAATCTTGTTTTGAAGTGTTCGTGAATTTCGTTACGATGTTGATGTTTTAGGTATTAGTAATTTATGATTTTAATGTACTGCCGGGGTTTTAGACCGGACATAATTATTATCATTGAAATCGGAAAGAATTTATCATAATAAAAAATGTCGGTGTTTTCAAGAGACTTCCCAATGATTTTAGGCAGACAATTTTGAATCATTCCTTTTTAGCAAAAAAAATGATAAAAATGTTATTTTTTTACCAATTTTTCTTGTTTTTTTCGATTTAAATGTAAAATGGTTTTATGAATAGAAGTGATAAATCATTGGATAGAATAGATTTTTGCGCATACAATGACCACAGATTGATCATTGATAATTCGGCTGACAAGATAAATTAAATTCGCTCAACACGAATGATTGGCAGGTATAACCGACCTTCGAGAAATTCAAGATGAAGTTTTATTTTTGTTCCAACTTTACCGGCAATACACATTCGCGGTTTGGCGCATGGAGTTGAATGTTTGGCTTGGGGGCGTGTTTCAATTCTTGGTTTTGCATTTGCGGCGTGACGATGATAATAAACTTCGTTGGGTGTTCTGCCATTTCAACTCATGTATGGTTGATGTTCGTTATACTGATCAAAATACATAAACATATTGTACGATAAATATGGTCTCGATATTTATGTACTCTTATACTAATTTTAAATTTCTCTGAAAATGTCCCTTTTATTGTTACTTGATATGTTTACAATATAAACACGACAATATTCTTTTACCTTCTTTTCTTTCAAGCAGAGTTTCTGTAACTTATCAATAAGTTTGATAGGAAGTACTGAATAGTGATAGGCATCATCACCTACTTGGAAAAAGATAAGTTGAAAACCTTTTGCTTTAAGTTTTGAGTCGATTGCTTCAAAAAGTTTTAGGATATAGTCGCCACGTTCCAATGTATCAAAATCAAGTTCGGATTCAAACTCGTCAATATCCCATTCAAAATCCGTACACCAATTACGTTTTAACATCCTATCAACAATATCAGCAACATCTCCATCTGCATCTTCACCAGACCAATCAACCCACGCCATTTTTCCCTTTTGTTGAGCAAAATCAATTAAAAATTGTTCGGGAGAAACAACATATTTTTCCTGACATTCTGGACGATAATCAACAAAATACCATTGTGAAGGTTCAAGATTATTTATTTCATTGGCATCCGACTCAAAAAGGTTTTTGAGCCAGTTCGCATATTTTTGTGAAAAATCTCCAGACGAGAGATTTTTTAAATCAAAAAACATTTTTTGAAACTCATCGAAATCTTTGTCAAGAAGTGTTTCCGCAAATAATTTTAGTTTTTCATTTAATTGTGTTGTTTCTAAATAAATTTCTCTCCTAATTATTTTATCTTTTTTCACAAAATTCGTTTCTGAATTTATTTCTGTATAATAATTTTTATGTATTTCATTATCTGGACAATCACAGTCTGCCGCACTATCACACCAACTCTGATAAGATTCAATAATTGTTCTAAGTAAATCATCTTCTTCTAAAATATCTTCTTTCGTAATATGATAGACAAAATCGGCGAACAGTTACGTCTTGGATTCAATCTTCGCGATTGGCTCATAAGTTTCGTAACTTTTTTTATCACTTGCCGCAAATTGGGCGCAACAATGACAACATGTTACACCGATTTTTAATCGAGTTGCTCACATCCCACCGGTATTTGTTTGATGATCTCACCAATATTCAATTGGTTGTGGACGATACCGAACATCACCGGCGCATCGGGACAATCGGAAGTACCTGACATTACAATTCTTACAGAAAGAATTAAAGGCACTTCTGCAATCAAAACAGAACCCTCAAAAAAATATTTGAAAAATTGGAGGCTTTCATAATGGCTGCATGAAAATGCAGAAATGAGAACCCCCCAAATTAAAATAGACAGTTATTTACAAACGATTTCATGGCAAAACGGTTAGGGCGGCATGACGAAATTCGATGGGGCCGCCTTCGGATTGAAAACCGATTTTGCCGGTTGTTTGTTCGGCATCGGTAACCCAATTGACAATGACGCCGTTGACAACAATAACAATCAACCCATTACTGCAAAGAATATCCAATGTATTCCATTGTCCAGGTTCTTTTTCGAGGTCGGCGATTTTTTTGAGACCGTTAATCAAACCGAATTTTTCACCGCCGTCTCTTGACGAAACACGACCTTCAGCAATTCCGGCCGGAGCGGGAAGTTTCATACCGTGAAATCCGTAAAGATCACCGGCACTTTTCGATGCTAATTGAACTTCAACACAACGTGGTAAAAATGTTTTTTCCGGTTGTTTGTTCAGGCGAAGAAAAATTCCGCTGTTGGTTGGTTTTGCTCCGGGAGACCAACGGTAATCAACAGATAATTTGAAATTTTTGTACTCTTCTTTGGTGCCAAGCCAACCAAACGGTTCGCCCTTGCACAACAAAGTTCCGTTATCGGAAAAAGAATAAATGTTCTCAACCGTAACTCCTTCTTTGTCCGTGTGAAAATCCCATTCGGATAAATTCGTTTTTTCAAACAAATTGATCTGATTCGGAAGAGATTGACCGAAAACAGCAGCAGAAGATAAAAGAGTACAATAAAACACAATTGTAAAAATGTTTTTAGTCATAGTCATAGAAAAAACAATGTTAATAAAGGGTTAGTAAATTGATTATGATTCTTTCGGAATGATCGGAATGAGGGGCGATTTTGATTCAAAACATTTTAATCCAAACAACTGATTAAGTAAATAATCGGTAATACTCAAAACATAAAACCGTTCCTACATATCATTACTAAAAAATCATTACTATATTTTGTGCAGGCACATTTTTAATGTTTAAATTTCTTAATGATTTAAGTAACGATATAAAATCATTAGCGGGATTAAAAGGGAAAAACAAATATTTTGCTGAAATATTACAAAAAAACCAATAGTAACGGGATAGGGTAAAGGATATTTCAACACAATCCCTTTACGTAGTCAAAATTTAAGATTGGAGTTCTCAAAGTATAAAATATACGTTAGGGGACAACAGAAGATTGGGCGGTTCGGTCTTCCAGATTGGGTCGAAAAATGGTTAGGATCAATGTTGGCAAATACCATGCCATGTAAAGACCGCCTTGATGAAGTTGCCAAAATTGAACGCCAAGCAACAACAATGCAGAGCAACTCAAAAGAGTTGCCAGATGTTTATGCGAGGGCCACAGAATCATACCAAAACATAGAACAAAAAAGATTGACAGAAGCAGAACACGGTAAATTATATCATAATGTTCCCAAAAACCATCCGGTTTACTGAAAATTAAAAGGGAACTTTTACCAAACATGTGAATGAGTTGTTCTTGGTAACTCCCCAGTTCAACCGGTGAAAACAGAAGTAGAATTGTAAAAAGAATTAGTACGGAAACCGTACCCGCCAGAAAACGAATCCAACCGCGCTTCCAGTAAAAACTACACCACAACGGAATTAGGCAAACCGGATAATATACCAACGCAATCGCCGTACCAAGACTAATACCAGCAAAAAATGGACGGCGATACAACGCCACTCCCCATAAAATTAACGCCGCAGGAATCAAATG
>JAITIZ010000180.1 GCA_031279215.1 Planctomycetaceae bacterium | reverse complement strand
TCGTTGTTGGTGCTAATTTTCAAACCTTTCAAAAATTAATGGAGACCAAAGATATGAAAACGTTAACGCAACACCTAAAAGAAATGGGACTTCTCGATAAATGGTTCGCCGAAGAACGTGCTGAAGGACGTACCGCAGGACGTATCGAAGGACATGCCGCAGGACGTATCGAAGGACATGCCGCAGGACATGCCGCAGGACATGCCGCAGGACGTGCTGAAGAACGTACCAAAGCCGAAGCCAAACGAAAAGCCGACAAACTTGAAGCCGCTCGTAAACTCAAAGAACTTGGTGTGGCTTGTGAAACGATCACAAAAGCGTTGGAACTTCCGCTCAAAGAAGTAAAACGACTCAAATAATCCAACACAGACACGATAAAAAACATAATCTTTGGGTTATAAATAAAATATTCGACCTAATAAAGGGTTGTTGGTTGATAGCCCAAAACGTAAATGATTACAAAAAAAAATGTTCGTGGACAATTACAAATTTTTTTCATGGATGGTAAATGGGAGCAAGGATGTTCATTTACATTTATTTTATTAACATTCATGTTCCATTATTGCAGTTATTTTTTTATTGTTTTTCTTTTGGTTTGTCCGGTTTTTGCGCAACCTGATTTGTCAAAACCACTCGGAACAACTATTGCCGATACCGGTTCAAAATTTTATCGTTTTGAAAAATTTGAACTGGATTCAGACGACAAAGAGCGGCATTACAAAATTGTTGTTGCTATTCCCAAAGCGGAAACGCCGGAAAAGGGATTTCCTATTATTTATCTTTTAGACGGTAATTCAGTATTGGCAACACTAAATGATCATTTTTTGTATCTATTCAGTAGTAACACTATCAACTATCAACTATCAACTACTTTTTGGTTAAGAAGGAAAAATAAAAACACTACTGAATAATTACCATTTTAAGTATTATGAAAATAAAACATTTCTGTTTCTTTTTTTGGTTCTGTTTTCTTTTTTTTATGAAGTTTGCGTTTGTTTATGCGGACGAATATTTGTTGAAGGAAGGCGGAAAGATCAAGGGGGAACTTCTCAATACAGAAGAAGTACCGCGAAAAATGTATAAGATTCAGGCAGATGGCGGTTTGGAAATCAGTATTGCATCGAAATACATAGAACGCTCCGCCAAAGGTGAACGCGAATCAGTTCTTGAATACAATACTTTTGCACCGTTTGAAGAGGATACGATTGAGAATCATTTAAAAATTGCTGATTGGTGCAGTAAACATCAATTACCGGAATTGTCACGCCAACACTGGAACCGGATTTTGGAACACGATCCCGAACATAAATCCGCACGAAATATTTTGGGTTACATCAAAGGTGAAGATGGTTCGTGGATAACACAACGAGAATTGCTTAGCAGCCGAGGATTGGTTAAACACAACGGGAGTTGGAAAACACAGCAACAGATTGATGTTGAACAAATGCTCGAAAAACGGAAACAAGCAGAAATAAATTGGGGGAAAAAAATTGACACATGGCGAACCGTTTTACCCAATCATACCAAAGCAAAAAGCGAAATTCTAGCAGTTACGGATCCGTTGGCAACAACCGCCTTGTGGAACGCTTTATCAGCGGAACAGAACGAAGATACGCGAATATTGTTACTTAAAGCTCTTTCAAATATCGGCACTTCATCAGCTCTTCACAATATTGCCCGTTGGTCAATGAATACACAAGAAAATGCGGAAGTTCGCCGGACATGTTTTGACGAAATCCGCAAACATTCAGCAGCAAAACAAGCATTGGTTGGATTTTACGTTTCCTATTTGTATCCGCCGCACGATGTCGCAACAATTAATGCGGCAGCGTTTGCATTGGGTGAAATTGAGGGGCGTTCGGCAATTCCTCAACTAATTGATGCGTTAATAACCGTGCATACGGAAATTATAACCGTCAATGCTCCCGGTCCGGCTTTTGGTACGTTTGGAAACACAACCGGAACACAGTTTGGTTGGGGAACTCAAAAAAGAACAGAGGTTTTGAATAGCCAAAATCAGGAAGCCCTAACCGCATTGATAAAACTTACCGGAGTTAATTTTCAATATAACAAAAACACATGGCGGGCATGGTTGATCGAGTCGCGCCGAACAACCTCATTCAATGCACGACGCGGTTAAAATTTAAGAAACCGTTTTGTAAGTTTATTTTTTGTCCGCAGATTACGCTGAGCTGATTACGCTGATTACATTGTTTGGTTTACAGATTATGTTGATTTTCGCAAAGTAATTATCTGGGAAAATTTGCGTAATCTGCGGACAAAAAAATATGGGGGGAGTTGCATCGTGTGATAAATACAGTATAAATATCAAAAGTGTGTTTGGTATTTTTAGATCAATTTTAGTCTTTGGGGACTAACATTGAAAAAATTCAAATTATTTTGGTGTGACGCGGTTGTCCACTGGATTGAGTTTCTTAAGTATTCAAGGAGATGTGAAAACATGAGCCAGCAGAGAATTGATGTAAAAAAAGTCGCTGATATTACAATTGCGACGAGTCGGGATATGAAACTTAACGATGATCTTGTGATTCAGGAATGGGGAGATCAACTCCTTACCCTTTTAGATGATCGCGCCTGCCGAAAACTGTTAGTAAATTTCGAGCGGGTTCTTTTTATGTCCAGTTCCGCACTTCGGGCATTGATCACTTTGAATAAAAAAGCAAAAGAAGTGAAAGCTATCTTACTCCTTTGCGGAATTGATGATAATATTATGGAAGCGTTTCGAATTACCCGACTCGATAATGTTTTTCAGATTAAGAAAAACGAAGATGAAGGTATTCGTTCTTTTACGGTTGTTACGGAAAAATAAAATAAAGCGCAACATAATATTGAACATTAACTTTATAAGAACTGGAGATATTGGTAATCCGTTGGTATCATCGGGGTAAATCTTTTCGGCTTCTAGGTTTTAGGAGTGTAATACATGGATTCGGACGCCCAATTGTGGAGTTGGTCGAAAGATTACTCTTTTCCAAGCGACATGAATATTGCTCATAATCTTATTGAGGAGGTTATAGAACAAATTGAGTCGAATGGTTGGAGTAATAAAGAGAAATTCGCTGTCAATATGGCATTGGAAGAAGCACTTATCAATGCCATTCAGCATGGTAATTGTTCTGATCCGTCAAAACTGGTTCGTTGTTCTTGCCGCCTAAACAGTCAACGAATTTATGTACGTATTGAAGACGAAGGCTCCGGTTTCAACCCAAACGCCATTCCCGACCCAACTGATCCTGAACATATTATGATTGCTTCCGGACGCGGTGTTCTTCTTATCAAAAGTTTCGTTTCACGTGTACAATGGAACGAAAATGGAAATGTTCTCGAATTTGAAAAAGAACGCAATTCCTAAATATACTTCTTACAGTCATTTGATTGATGTTTCTCGATATACTCATTACACTTTAAATTTCGGTTTTCGTTTTAAACTAAACTCGCCCTGAAAGGACAATCAGCATTAGCGTTATTTGGGTTTTGAAAATGATTATCATCGTTAGGCTTTCGGCCCTTTCAGGGCTTTATTTTCAAGAGGAAAACCATACGTAGGGCGTTGCCCTACGCTCATGCTGGTTGCCCCGTTGGGGCGAAATGTTACGAAATATTTTAACCGAAATAAAGGAATAAACGGTAACATATTTCAACAAAAAATAAATTAAAAAATTTATTTATCGTTTTTATCTAA
>JAITIZ010000123.1 GCA_031279215.1 Planctomycetaceae bacterium | reverse complement strand
GGCGGAGCAGGTCCATTTTTCGCACCAGTACAAATATGACCAATACGTAAAAACGTCCAATTCTTAACGCCGGAACTTATTCCCGCTCCGGCTTTATTCCAATCAAGCGTTGCGGTTTTATAGTCAAAAAAATTCGTAACGTCTGTAATTTTATCGAGAGGAATGAAACATTGAGGATTCTGTTTCGGAATATCACGATTACGAATATGTCCTCTTAACGTCATTGCTGCTTCGCCTTCCCAGTTATTTTGTTGCGCTGCCGTCTTCAACCAAAACGGCGTTAACCGCATATTGTGCTGATTCTCAATCGTAACACGATATGTTTTCGTTTCACCGGCTTCGTCGCAAGATAACGAACATTGTGTTCCAGAATCCTGCCAATTACTTTGCGGCATTTCTGTTTCGCAAACTATTTTCGTTTCGCCGTTTTCCAACACCGCTTCAACTTTAACTTTGATACCGGGTTCATAAGAGAATGCATGATTCATTCCCTCAATTGACGGAAACACAATTGTCCGTACCGTTGCCGGTTTTTCCAACGTAACATCAATCACGGTCTTGTTGTATTGACCATATTTTCTGTTTTCCGGCAAATTTACCGCACCGGCTTGACCGTCGTACCATTTTTTCCAATCGTAATTTGACGGACTTACACATTCCGCTTTGACCGATTCCGCCCTGAGAATAGAGTGATCATCTTCAAGCGGAGTCGGGAACGCAAGAACACAAATGTCACGATAATCCAATCCGCCGGGTGATTTGATAACAACTTGAACATTAGAATTTGTTCCGAAATTTACACGTGCAAATTTTAGGTGACGCATTGCGTCTTCCGGTTTAACCCAAGTACCGCCGGACATTGCCAAACCTGCACAGTTATGCATGGTCAACCGCAGTTTGAGTCGTTTCGCTTCGTTACCGATATGGCGCATCAAGTCGTCCCATTTCGGAGACAGACAAGGAATAGGATCGCTGATGTTCGACCAAAATCCGCCCATTTCGCCGTGAAAAAGAAGAATGCCTTCAATACCGGCTTCTTTAATCGCTTCAAAATCAGCAGTAACACCAACTTTAGAAGTGTTACCTCCAAGCAAATAAACCAACGTTTCCGGTTGATAAAGTTTCGGCGGATTTTTGAACATTTTCACGTCATGCTCTCCAAACGGAGCGTTGACGGTTTCAATATCCGGCACGGCAATTGAAAAATTATCCGCCCGTACTGATTGTACAAAAAACGGAAACAGAAAGAACACAGTAAAAATTACTGATAATCGTTTCATTGTTTAATTCCTAATTTGAAAAAAAGGACATCACTTTACATGAGGATTTAAAAGTTTTTACAAGTTTTTTATTTTAAAGGGTTATAAAACAACGACAGTTTTTTGTGTTTCCAAGATTTTAAGCAACTTCACATCGAAAAAACAACCACATCAATCTATCAAAATTGGTAATTTTGCCAATCCCCTCTTTACAAGGTTAAACCGGGAAAAATATAAAACCCTTAAAAAACGTCCTAACTTGTTATAGGTAAATGAATTATGACGTTTTTATTTTTAAAACTTAGCGTCAAAAAAGGCATTTTTTACATGCTTTTGACGCTGAAAAACAAACACTAGATAACCGGTTCGGACACGTCGGACACAGTTATCGTGACGTAACAATTGTTGGCGGGCATAATCGATATGGAAAACGCAATCGAGAAACTACCAGATATTGATTAAAGAATATTTAAAATAAAAAAGGGCATAACATATTGTATTAATATGTTATGCCTTTTTTTGTCTCAAAAATTATGGATATTGGAAACGATAATAATATTCCCTGTCAATGTCTCTTATTATTGGAGCACAAATAAACCAGAATAACAAAAAGAGATAAAAAGGAAACAATAATAAATCGACGGGAATTAACGCAACAAACATTTTTGGATTGTCTGCAATAGTCGCAATATTTGCTACAACAATTAAAAATAAAATAAGAAATTGTTTCAAACACGCAATCACCAAAACAGGTACGCAAGTCGATAATCCGTACCCCATAATAAGGAGACCGAACCCCGGAAAGATTGACGCCGCTCGGCACATCAATAATTGTATCGTTATCTCATTGTTTTAGGACGGAGTCTGTTCCGGTTCATTATTTGAAACAGGAACAGGGACTGGCGGTAGAAGAGGAGGAGGAAAATTAAGACCGTTTATCCTGCTTGCCGGAACGGTTCGACCGTTTTCCGTTTCGATTATTGTTTCTGTGGTTATCATACCGTGTTCGACTATGTTATGTAATTCCGCATCAGAAAGGACGGTCTGGCGGACGCCAAGATAATCGTAGTAGTACCAAGTAGCCATTTTTAATTACAATAAAAAGAATAGGTAAAAATAAAGAAAAACCGGCGAGCATGCAACAAGCACACCCACCGGAGTGGCATATTCCCACTTTGTAATATATCAGTGTAATTTTTGTGTGAAACACCGAAAAAGCAATAATTCAAAGGTAGACCATGTTTCGCCGAAGGGCTTTCACCCGCCATGGCGTCGGCGATAGCCGACTTGACCCTGTGGACGGACAGAAATGGGAAAACCGGATCAAACGTTGCGACCGTGGGTGAAAATCCTTCGGCGAAAGGTCGCCTACCTATTTCATGTTTGGCGTAAGTCTTTGTATGATAAAGACTTACGGAAACATATAAGTTGCTGTTCACTGCCGGGTTCACTCCTCAAAACGGCTTTGTTCACCAGGAGCAGGAATTGATGTAAACTATTGATTATAAATAGGTTATGAATTATTTAAATAAAAATGTTGTATCGATAATCTCGTTTTGATGTGTTTGTGAATTTCATTATAATGTCGGTACATTCAAGAGACTCTGGTGATTTTTGATTGGTTCGGTGGTAAAATAGATAAATTGATCTTTGTCAATTTATGAATAGCTTCACTTACTAAATCTCTTGGTTTTCTATGAGTACGATTTTACCAGAACCCGATATTATTCTTGACCCGCCTAAAGTTCCTGAAATTCCATTGCCGAAAAATTGGACGGATTACACACTCCTTGCAATTCTACATGTCATTGCATTAGTAAGAATTGTCATTCTTAACGCTGCTAATTGGCCCAATGATAAGGAATGTGACGGTTTGCTGTTACGTGTTGAAAATGATCGTTTGCGTTTGGAAATTGGATTGTTGCAACGGGAAATCGAAATTAAAGACGCACGATTCGGACGGCTTGATCCGAAAAAACGTCCTCATTATCTGCCAGCCGAACGGTTGGCAATTCTCGCTATTCGTGCCATGCGTGGTTTGACCAACGAACAAACGGCAAAACGGTTTCAAGTTACCGTACAAACAATAATCAATTGGTTTCGGGGAGTTGAAAAAGGCGAATCAACCGTTCAAATGCCGGAGAAAATAAATCGTTATCCTGATTTTGTACGTTATATCGTGCAACAATTAAAATCATATTGCCCGATGTTGGGACGTTTCAAAATTGCCGAAATACTTTGTCGTGCGGGATTGCACTTGTCGGCAAGTACTGTCAAACGAATTATTGACGAACCGCCGATTCAACCGCCTGAACCGGAAATCCCGTCACCGCCCAATCCAGAATCGGATAAACCAACGATTCTGGCATGGTATCCTAACTATGTTTGGAGTATTGATCTTACGGTTGTTCCTTCAACCGACGGTCTTTGGACACCGTGGTCACCTAATGCATTGTCACAAGTTCATCCCTATTCTTGGTACGTTATGGTTGTTATCGATCATTATTCACGGCGTATTGTGGGATTCGATATTTTTGAACAAAATCCTACTGCAAACCAAATTGCATCATCAATGAAACAAATTTGTGAAAATAATAATGCCAAACCAAAGTATCTTATTTCAGATCAAGGGACTCAATTCACTTCGACTGAATTCCGTCAATGGTGTACGGAAAATAATATTAAACAACGATTCGGAGCAATCGGCAAACATGGTTCGATTGCTGTTACGGAACGTGTTATTTTAACGTACAA
>JAITIZ010000103.1 GCA_031279215.1 Planctomycetaceae bacterium | reverse complement strand
GACGATTGGAAAATTGAAAGTTTCAAAAATCTCATGTTTAACACTGTCAATTTTCTACTCAAAGAAAAAAATCAAAAGACAACGTCACCGTGAAAATCCGTAACTGATTGCAAATATTTTACGACGGGAATTTCTAAAAGAGTTTTAGAAATTGCGTAATATATCAGTGGAATCTCCCAAAGGCTTCAAGTTCATTTTTCACCAACCTCATTTTCAACCTTATTTTTCCGAACGATTGTTTAAAACAACCTCAGTAGCAATAAATCCCTCTCAAAACTAACTTCATTACCTTCATTATTGAACAATGATTTGTTAATGAGGTAATAAGGTTGGTGTGTGTGGTCTCTTTGGCTACTGAGGTTGTTTTAAACAATCATTAAGAAAATGAGGTAAAAATGAGGTTAGTTGTTAAATTCATAAAACAAAAAAAGTTGAAAACAAAAATTCCACTGATAGATTACATCAAAACTTGAAAACGACTTACATCAAATTAAATTATGGAACTCACTTCGCTGCAATTAACAATTTTAGCAACGTTTTTCACATGGAGTGCAACTGCATTGGGTGCGGCGGCGGTGTTTGTTTTTCGGGAAATTAGCCGCAAAACAATGAATGGAATGCTTGGGTTTGCATCGGGGGTGATGATTGCCGCAAGTTTTTGGTCACTTCTTGCGCCGAGTATTGATTTGAGCGAACAACTCGGTTGGATACCTTGGATCCCGCCGGTTTGGGGATTTCTTGCTGGAGGTTTTTTTCTGTGGACGGTCGATAAAACGTTACCGCATCTCCATAGCGGTGATGACGATCAACCGGAAGGAATTAAAACAAACTGGCGGCGTAGTTTTTTATTAGTCTTTGCAATTACATTACACAATATTCCTGAAGGATTGGCGGTGGGAGTTGCTTTTGGTGCAGTGGGTTCCGGTATTGAATCAGCGAGTATTGCCGCAGCATTTTCATTAGCCATTGGAATTGGTATTCAAAATATTCCCGAAGGCGCAGCAATTTCATTGCCGTTACGTCGTGAAGGACTTTCACGAGGAAAATGTTTCTGGTACGGTCAACTTTCAGGATTTGTCGAACCGGTTGCGGCAATTTTCGGCTGTTTAATTGTTTCATTTATTCAGGGAATTTTACCGTTTGCTCTGGCATTTGCCGCTGGTGCGATGATTTATGTTGTTGTCGAAGAACTAATTCCAACATCACAGGAAGACCGTAACAGTGATTCAGGAACAATCGGAGCCATTATCGGTTTCACTATTATGATGCTTCTCGATGTTGCACTCGGATAGGTAAAGAAATTCCGCTAAAATATTACAAAAATTCATTTCAATAAAGTGATATATCAACAGAATTGTTATTTGAATCGATTAGTAATCAAAAGATAGGCAACGTTTCGCCAAAGGATTTTAACAAAAAATAAACGAACAATAAGGTTGGACTTTGAGAGGATCCATTGTTCACTACTTTTTTTAATCGTTAAAATCGATAAAATCAGCAGTTAGCTTACAATCCTTTTTGACAAAATGACGATTATATCAAATTTTAGGATAAAAATGGTTCGATACGAAGATGACGGAATGTTTTTACACAATACACAATACAACATCAGAAACTTAATTAAAAATCAAATTCACAAGAATCGTTTTCGATTCGATGTTATTTTTTGCGGTGAACTATGAAAAAGGTCTATTTATTTATTGTTTTATTATTTATTGCGTTTAGTTTTGTTGGTGAATCTTTATTTGCTCAGGAAGTTCCTGTTCCGGCAACGCCGTCAGTCACGGCAACGCCTGCCTCTGTTCCGGCAACACCGTCCGTCACGGCAACACCTGCCCCTGTTCCGGCAACACCACCCGTTACGGCAACGCCTGCCCCTGTTCCGGCAACACCACCCGTCACGGCAACGCCTACTCCAGGTTCGGTAACTCCAGACTCAAAACCAACTTATGATCCGAAAAAAAGTTTTATTCGTCTTGGTCATCCTGAAGTTGCGGCACGGCTTGGTTTGACCGATACGCAACGGGCAGAAGTTCAACGCCTTTTGGTACTTCGTTCTCAGGAACTCGCCAAAGCACCGGAAAATCAATGGAATACCGTTATCGAACAAAGTGAACAAAAACTCGCCGAAATTTTGACTCCGCCGCAAAAAATTTTGTTGCCCAAAGTTTTTAGTGAAAGGACAATTCGTATCAATTTCAAACTACAAGGTTGGGCAGATGTTCTTCAATGGTTTGCCGAACAAGCCGGTTTGCAATTGGTTATGGACGCTCCGCCGCCCGGTTCGTTTAACTATGCAGATCAACGGGATTACACACCGTCCGAAGCAATTGATTTACTCAATAGTGTGTTGCAAACCAAAGGGTACACGCTCATTCGAAACGATAAAATGTTGATGCTTTTTGATTTGAAACGGGGAAAAATTCCAATTCAGTTTTTGCCGAAGTTGAAACCGGAAGAGTTACATGAACGAGGAACTTTTGAATACACCTCGGTCATTTTTCCATTAGAACACCGAAACCGCGCTAATGTGATTCAAGCGTTAGAACCGTTCAAAGGGACTTTTTGTCAAATTGTTCCAATGCCGGGTAATTCTTTAATTATTACCGATACCGCCGGAACACTTCTTGTTCTCCAAAAAGTAATCGAATCGGTTGAAAATCCGCGGCCAGCCGTACCACCGGCTGTTGCCCCTCCGCCTCCGCCGCCGCCGGTTTGGAAAACATACAAAGTTGAAAAAAATGATCCTGCCAAACTCGAATCAGTCTTCAAAGAATTTGTTCCAAAAGGCAAATCTATTCGGATTGGAAATTCAAAAGAAATTCATGTTTTTGTTACCGAACCCGAACATGCGCAAATTGATACTGTTTTTAAAATGCTCGAAGCTGACAGCGGTGCGCCGAACGGTGAACTGGTTCTTGCCAGTTATTCGATTACGCCGTATCTTGACGCTTCGCCGTCACAATTCTGGCGGCTTGGACGCATGCGGCGCGGGCTCAGTACGGTAACACCGGCAACTCCGGCAACATCGGCAATGTTACAAAATCCGTATGATAATTCATTGACCATCGGAAAGGAAATTATTAACGTTCTCAAAACATCGTTTCCCGCCGCAATCGTTTCAGAAACTCCGGTGGCAAATAATATTGTTGTTTTAGCATTGCCGGCAGAACAGAAAAAAATCAATGCGTTTTTCGAATCGCTAAAACAAACACCGCAGCCGGAAGATGAACCTGTTGCCAAACTGTACAAATATACCGATCAAACCAAAAAAATGAACGCCGAAACGTTAAAACAACTCCAAGCGGTTGTTCCCGCCGGCGTGTTTTCATTGGATGATGAACAAGGACAAATTCTTGTGATTGCTGCGGCAAAAGAACAAGAAATGCTCGCAAAATCTGTTACAGAATTAGAAGCAGCAGCCATACCGGAAGCGGACAAAACGATTGTTTCCTACCGATTGCCGGTTTCGAGTGCCACTCGGTTTTCGGCAATGCTCAAACAACTTGTTACAAAGAAAGAACTGGAAAATATTGTGGAACTCCGTGACACCAAACAAGGTTTTGTAACAGTTTGGGCAACGGAAAAGCAGCATGAATTGATTCAACGGTTGTACGATGAAGTTTCCGGACGAAAAAAATTTTCCGATCCGAAAACGGCAAAATCAGCGGAACCGGTTCTCGGCGTTTACCCGATGCTTCACGGTTACGCTTATACCGCTCAACTGGTTCTGACCAATATGATGACCGGAGCCGATTTTTCGTACGATCCGCGAACAAACGCCGTAATCGCGGTTGCAACACCGGATATTCAGGAAATTGTCAAAAAAGCAGTCGAGGAACTTGATAAAAATGTTGGCGATGATATTGCGTTTATCGCACTGAAAAAAGAACTTCCGGCGGATATGTTACGGCAATTGACGCGGATGGCGCCGCATAGTGTGATTATTCAGAGCCGCCGGAATTTACAAGTTATCGCAACAGGTCCCAAAGAAGAACTCGATAAAATTAAAGCAATCTTAACCGCAAGCGAAACTGTTTCCGCAACAAAAGAAGAAATTGTTGTCCATACACTTCAAACCGCGTCTCCGACCGCTGTGCTTGCGGTGTTGAACGATGTTTTTCCAGAAGTCAAAGCAACAGTGAATACCGCAAACAATCAATTGATCTTTCAAATGAGCAGCGATTGGAAAGAACCTGTTACGGCGTTGCTTTCACAATTGGACGGCGCAACAGAATTTATTACGGTTAAAAAATCGCCGTCGCCGCAATTACTGCAATCTATTCAAACGATTGCGCCGAACACAACAGTTATTGTTGATCAGGAAAATGCACAAATATTGGTTCAAGGTACCGTCAAAGATGTTGAAAACGTCAGAAAGATTATTCTGCAGGCGGAGACTGCAAAACCAATTGCCGAAGAAATTTACGTACATACGTTCAAACAGGTTTATCCGTATTATGTTGTTGCGATATTGCGTGAAATTTATCCCGAAGTCAAAGTTTCCGGTTATCCGTCACACAATCAACTCATGGTTCGATTCCTACCGGAATTGAAGGAAAAAATTGTTGATTTATTTAATCAAATGGACGGTGATATTGTCTTTATTCCGCTTAAAAAACAACTTCCCGATGAATTGCGTAACTCCTTTCCAACGATTGCGCCTTATGCTGTAACTATATTCGATGCTAAAAATTCACAGTTAATGGTTTATGGACCGAAACCGGATGTTGAAAAGATTCGGAAGATTGTGACGGCTTCGGAAACCGCTGCGCCGGCGGACGAGGAAGTTTACGTTCATACTTTTAAACAAGCAGTTCCCTATTACGCAGCCGCAATTATTCGTGAAATTTATCCCGAAGTTAAAATGGCAGGCTATCCAACCGCCAAACAATTAACACTTCGTTTTCGTCCTGAAATGAAAGAGAAAATTCAAAAACTTCTCGAAGAAATGGACGGTGATATTGTTTTTGTACCGTTGAAAAAAGCATTGACCACAGAACTTCAAACGATTTTTCGACAAGTCGCTCCCTACGCCACCGTGATTACCGACCAACAGAACGCTTTAGCAATGATTTATGGCTCCAAACCGGATGTTGAAAAAATTCAGAAAATTATTGAAACATCGGAAACCGCAAAACCAATTGCTGAAGAAGTTCTCGTTCATCATTTGAAAAATGTTGAATCGTCAACGGTTGTTCCGATTCTTAAAGAAATTTATCCTGATGCAAAAATTACGGACGATGCGGAAAATGGTCGGCTTGTGATTCGGATTCGACCGGATCAAAAAACTGCATTGACCTTACTGCTTGCCCAACTTGATACCGCTGACCCGGACAAAGAGAAACGATATTTCAAAGCGTATCCGGTTGAAACCGGTTTTTATCCGATGCGGCGCGGCAGAGAATTATTTACAACCAATATGCCGCTTGATTATATTCAGGAGTTACAAAAACTGACTCCCAGAGCCAAGATTGCATTGGACGAAAATTCGCAACAATTAATCGTTTGGGCCACCGACGAAGAACACAAGATCATCGAAGCCGCTGTCAAAACGTTTTCAAATGATGGAAAAGATAAACGTTACGGACGTTTTCAACTTCGGCGTGCTGATCCTTACACGATCATGTCGATTGTCCGCCGAATGTTTCCGACAGTCATTCCGACTTATGATTATTACGGTCAGAGTGTGATTATCGAAGGGCATCCGCGTTTGCTGGAAAAGGTTACGGAATTGATTGAAACGCTTGATCCGTCGGAACCGTCCGCGAATGATCCGACGGTTCGGTTTTATGTTCTGCAATCGGAACCAACACCGATTCTGATTCAAGGTTTGCAGCGTCTCGTTCCAACCGCAATGATTACGCCGGACAAGGACGCCAAACAGATTATGGTTATTGCCAAACCGAATGAACAAAAAATGATCGAAACCAATGTCAAGGCGATTGTTACAACATTTACGGCTCCCGAAGAACCGATGCTGTTCATTTATCCGGCAACACAGGATCAGCGTGAACGGCTTGAAGCGTTTATTACAACGGCGGCAAAAGATTTGAAAGGAGTTGCGGTTGTTCCTGATAAATCGCCGAATCAAATTTCCGTTTGGGCTAAACCGTCGGAACATCAACTTATTGCAACGATATTAAAGCAAATGGAAGAGAACAAGGCGAGTGAACCGTTACGGAAACTCAAGGTGTTTCAGATGTCGGTCGGCGATATGACCACCGCTCAGGAAATTCTCAAAGTTTCGCATCCCGATGCAACTCTGTTTTCCGATCAACAAGGTAATCGTCTTCTTGTTTGGGCAACACCGGAGGAACTCGAAAAAGTTACGCAAACCTTAATGGTACAAGGCAATCTCGATAACCGTCAAATGCTGGCGTATCCGATTGCCGGAATGACACCGGAAACGATGGTCAAAGTGATTCAGGATGTTTTTCAAGGGTTGAAAATCACGCCGGAACCACAAAGCCGACGAATTTTGGTTTGGGCTGCACCGGAAGAACACGTTAAAATTGCGGAAATTGTTGAGCAGGCGAACAAACAATCTGAACCGGATTCCGAACTTGCCGAAAAATTTGTTGCGTATTCGGCTGTGAATCTTGATGCGAAAATGATTACCGGATTGTTCAAAGCGATGATTCCCGACGCCGATGTTTACGCCGATCCGACATCGGAAAAAATTACTGTTCGGGCAAGAACGCGTGAACATGTCAGGATTAAAGATTTATTTGAACAACTTCGGGAAAAAGACGCTCAATTTCGTCCGGTTTTAACGGTTTATCCTATCGGCGATACCGATCCGGTGATGATTGAAACCATGTTACGCAGTCAACTCAAAAACGCCGAATCCATGTCTTCCGATGAACTCGTGTATCGGCTCGGTTATTCTTATTACTACGAAAGAATGCCTTGGTACCGAAATTATTATAACACACAGCAGACGGTGAAAAAAACCGGTTATTTCAAAGTCGATCCGCAAACACAATCGGCGTATGTTTTTGTCAACGGCGATGATCAGAAAGAAGTTGCCGAAGCGATTAAGCAAATTGTTGCAGCGGGAAATCAGGAAGGGATGAAACCGGTTGTCAAACGATATTCCTTGGATGAGATGAGTTTTTATGATATTTACAATTTATTGTATCAAATTGCTCCGTCGGCCCGTTTTGAAGAGATTTATACGTACACGCCCGGAGTTCAGGGGCGTTACAGTTATTCGGCGAACTACCGCGATTTTCTGGCGTACACCAGAGAAAGCGAACACGAAAAAATTGAAACGCTCGTCAAGGAACTGAACGACCGCGCCGGAAGCAGTAAAAAAGAATTACTTTCTGTTGCGCTGCCGGAAAATTCCAAGTACAGCCGTGAACAAATGATCGAAACGATTCAAAAACTTTATCCCGATATTAGTCCGATGGCGGGCGGCGTGCCGAATCAGATTCTCATTTGGGCACCGAAACATAAATTAGAACGAATTCAACAAATTGTTGACGAAGCGTGTAAACCGCTTGCGGAAGGACAAGAAACAGTCGTCAAATCTTATCCGTTGCAATATATCAGTGTTGAAGATGCCGTAACATGGCTTAAAGCGATTTGCCCGAATGCGTTGTTCAATCCGTCTCCGGCAACACCGACAACTCCAAGAACACCAACAACTCCGGCAACACCGTTGCGTCAACGTGTTCTGCGTTCCGACGATACAAAAATTCTTGTTGTGATTGCAACACCGTTGGAACATGCTGAAATCACCAAAGCAATTTCAGAACTCGATAAGGATTTACCGGCAACACATAAAATGGTTCCGCGTTTTTATTCGGCGGATGATTTTCCTGCAACAGTTTTTTCCGCCCTTTATACTTCTTTAAGTCGGGCGTTTGCGAATGCGGTTTTTACGCCGTCCGCGGAACGTCAAACAATTATGGCGGTTGCGTTGGAAGATGATCATCAAAAGATTGCCGATTTTATCAAGAATTATCGTGACGATGTGCAACGAAAAAAACCGTCGCTGGAAGTTTATGCGTTGAAGCGTCAAAATTATTATCGGGTTTATATGCTGATTAACCGTGTTGCACCGTCGGCGTTGATTTTCCCCGGTTCCAAACCGGAACAAATCGCCGTTTGGGGAACACCGAAAGAACATCTCGATATTGCAACAGCATTGACCAAATTGGAAACGGCGGCAAGTGAAACAGAAAATCAGAACCTGAAAATTTATAAAGTCGGAGCAAAAAAAGCGACAACCGCACGGCAACTGTTATCGTATCAATTTCCCGGAGCGTTGATTTTTGAAATTAGTCAGGATGAAATTATTGCTTGGGCTGGAGCGGCGGATCATGAATCAATTGCGAAGATGTTGGCAACGGTTGCGGAAGCGTTTCCTGAACCTGTTCTTAAAACTTATTATTTCAAAAATATCCCGCTTGGTGAAGGTTTTACGATTTTGAACAATATGTTTTACGGCAGAGCAGTATTAACGTTGCGCCCGAGTACCGGTGATGTTTTAGTTCATGCGCCGTCTGAAATTCAGACAAAAGTTGCGGCGAGTATTGCCGAGTTTGATGTTCCGCGTCCGGCGGAAACGGAAGCGATGCCGGTTGCTTACGATTTAAGCGATATTCCTGCAACATCAATTACTTACACCGCAACTTCAATTCGACAAGCGTTGGGAACCCAGGTTATTGTTTTACCGAGTAGTATTCCGGGTCAGTTGATTGTTTGGGGAAAACTTGCGGATCAACAAAAAGTTCGTGCGATGGTTGATCAGATGCTTCGGGAACGTCCTGAAACAATATCTAAGATGCAAACGTACACCATTTATCGCGGAACGGCGCGAAGTGTGGAACCGATTTTGTTGCGCATTGTTCCCAACGCCCGATTCGGTTACGGAATTAATCCGAACCAACTTCTTGCTTGGGCAAAGGAATCGGATCATGCCAAAATTAAGGATGCGGTTGATAAATTAAACGAAACCGATCCCGATGTTAAAATTGAAACGTATTCACTCAAAAATATTTATGCGAATACCGCGCGGACTTTGGCAGCGAATCTTATTGCGGATCAGGGATTGGACATGAAAATTTATTACGATTATTACGGTAATCAATTAATTGTTCAGGCAAAACCGGAATCGCAAAAAGTGATTAGCGAATTGCTTGAAAAATTGCGTTTAGAAGAGCGTGAACTGGCGGTGTTTACGTTGGAAGTTCTTGATCCGTTGACGGTTTATACGGCGATTAACGCTTTATTTCTCGATGAACCATACGCGACAACACCGGGAGTGGAGATTGATCAGAATACGAACACGATTTTTGTACAAGGAACAAAATCGCAACTCGACAAAACCCGAAAAATGTTGATCGAAATGGGCGAACCGATCAAACCAATCCGTGAACCGTCATTGCCGGATCAAGGTGTAACCGGCAACGAATCGGAAACGATAAACTCCGCCCAAAATACTGTTACTTTGCCGAATGTTCGTAGTCAAATTCGGGTGATTCAACTCAAAGGCGATGCGTCGGCAACGATTCGGGAGTTAGAAAAACTTTGGCCCCAGTACCAACAAAATCGGTTACGGGTGATTCGTCAAGAAGAACCGTTGATTCAGAAAAAGGAAGAACAAGAGGAAAAAGAAGAGCCTGCAAAACCAATTTCATGGAATCAATCAACCGGTTTCTTTTCAATGAATGATCCTGTAGCAAAAACAGGTACTTCTACTGCCTCGACTAATCCGACTAATCTGACTGATCCGACCAATCCTACTGATTCGGCAATCTCTACTGTTCCCAATATCTCCAATGTTCCTATTGTTCCTACTGACCCGATGGAGATGCTGCGAAAAGATGTTACGGAAAAATTTCAGGCAGCGGTACCGAATGTTTATGTGATTATGAATGATGATGGTTCGTTGACGGTAACATCTCATGATGATGGTGCGCTTGATCAATTGGAACGGATTATTAAACGGATTGATGATCGGATCGTTTTTGAGGGGCGTGATTACACAATATATTCTGTGCGCAATATTAGTGCGACGTTAGTGTCGATGAAACTTCAACTGATCCTTCGTGAACGTCTTGCCGGCAGACAACAGCGATTTAGTGCAACGCTTGGGTCGCGGTTTCAACCTCCGCAATTGGAAATAACGCCGGACGAATCAACGAATACGATTTATGTACGTGGAGTTAAGGCGGAACGCATGGAGGTGGCGAATTTGATTACGATGCTTGATGTTTCGGAATTACCTGGTGAGCGTGCGGTGCGTAAACCGTTTAAGGTTCCGATCAAAAACACGCAAGCGTCCCGTGTGGTGCAACAGGTTCTGAATGTTTATCAACAAAAGATGATGTCGATTCGGTTACCTGGTGGAGTTTATCCGCGGGTTACGGTTGACAATGTAACAAATTCTGTTGAAATTATTGCACCGGAACCGTTAGCGACGGAACTCAAAGAATATGCGGAGGAGATTGATCGTATGACGGTGGAAGAGCCGGCGCGAAAGATTCATGTGATACCGTTGGAGGTGAAATCGTCGGTGATTCAAAACGTAATTCGCGGTATCCAACAATCATCAACAAGCGGCTATTTCCCGTACCAACAAACACTACCGCCCACTCCCTATTTCCCGCGTTAATGTTACGTTTTGTGATTCATGAGATGAACTATCAAGAGATAAGAAATCAAAAAATAGGCGATGTAACTGTCTATTTTAATAAACTCCCATTGCGGCGCAGCCAAAGTATAACAGGTATGAACGGGCGAAGTGTAGTAACAGTATAGAACAACTCAGACACAAAACATTCATGGTTGATATTAAATCTATGAATGGTCAAGTGCAAGCGAAATTGGCGCGCGCAAGTGCAAGCGGAATTGACGCAGTGGTTGCCATATTTTTTGTATTTTTTATACTAATTTTGTTTGTTTATTTTTTACCATTAACCTTTAACCTCTTTTTTATCTGCCCTTTCTAATTTTTTTATTTTTTTGTACCAGGAATTTTTTGTATTTTTATGTTACGGTATCGTTTATCCTGTAATTATTTTCATTTGAATATGTTGAAAATTACGGCTATGGTCCGTTTTTTTAATTTTTGGGTCTCTCATTGTTGCATTTTTCATGCAGCCATCATGAAAGCCTTCAATTTTTCAAATATTTTTTGAGGGTTCTGCTCTGATTGCAGAAG
>JAITIZ010000063.1 GCA_031279215.1 Planctomycetaceae bacterium | reverse complement strand
TTTGAAAAATATCCAGAAAAAGACGAAGACTCTAATTGACGGTTTGAACATCTTTGATTAAACTGTGTAAATTAATTTGGTTGCGGTTTGCTTTTTTTGTTGCTTGTTTGGTAACAAACGAATCGCAACGATTTCAATGAAACCTTGTAAAATGAAGGAGTATGACACTGAAAAATGTAGTAATGTGTTTGGCGGGGATTTTTGCAGGATTTTTTGCGAAAATCCCAATGTTAAAATGGGCAAACCAGGTGGGGGGGGGCAGTATGTAGTGGAGAGTGTAAAAAGTGTTTGCACTCTAACTTCTTTTCCGGTAAGTTCTTACAACTTTTTCGTTCTTCACCGTTCGGCTTTACATTGGTCGAACTTCTGGTGGTAATTGCGATTATCGGCGTGTTAATCGCTCTTCTGTTGCCGGCAGTTCAGGCGGCTCGTGAGGCAGCTAATCGGATGTCGTGTACCAGTAACCAGAAAAACATCGCTTTGGCAATGCAGAATTACCACGATATCAATTTCGTTTTTCCCTACGGCGGAATTCCATATCGTGAATACCAGTATGATGGCGGCGCATCCGGTTTCACCTACGACAGCCATTCGTGGGTTTCGCGATTCCTGCCGTTTATCGAACAGGCATCGCTGTTTCAGAATTTGGATTTGACACTCGCAGTTGGTAATGCCGGAGGTGACGGACATTATCAATTCCGTCGGGTCATTCTCGATTTTATGAAATGTCCCTCCGACAAACGTGTTGTTGCGGAACCAGGTAATTCCAATTGGGGAATTTCCCGTGACAATTATGTTGTCAATATGGGACGTACTGATCTTGGCGGTTACAACGGCGGTATGACCGGTTCACCAATTACTGATACCAATTATCTGAATTATGGTGCGCCGTTCAGTATTGGGCGTTTTGAAAACCCCACGGCTCCTTCCGGGTTTAAACCGATTCTTACCGGCATGAATGATGCCGGCGACGGAACAAGTAATACTCTGATGGTTTCCGAAGTTATTGTACCGAAAGATATTGGTTATCAGGGTTATGTTGGTATTCCGCGATATGCGGGCGGTGCCGGTTTTACAACGTGGTTTCCTCCTAACGGAACCGGAGATTATCTGGCACGGCAATGTTACGTTCAAGATGATCCGGGTGTTTGTACCAAACCAGGTTCATGGACAGAGGCCAGACATGTACCATTTGCAATTATCACCGCTCGAAGTAATCACCCCGGCGGTGTGAACGCCGCTTTGATGGACGGTTCTGTCCGGTTTTTTACATTAAGCGTTAATATTGATACTTGGCGGGCTCTTTCAACCACTCAAGGAAATGAAACCGCCAGTCCCTAATTTCAGTCCCAAATGTTATTTACTTCCATTTTAGTTTCTATTTTAGTTTCTATTTTTAAACACATCATGTATAAAAACGCACAAAAAATGTTTTTGTTTCGGAATCAATGGAAACGATTTTTAATTGTTTCCATTTTATTACCGGTTTTGTTTTTGAGTTCCTGTTCGTCGAATGAGCGCGGGATTGTTATTTCCGGCAATGTTACATTAGACGGAACTCTGATTCCGAATGGGCAAATTCATTTTTTGGATCTGCAAACTCAAGTACCGGTAACTGCCGGAATCCGAAACGGTAAATATTCCGTATCTATCGAACCGGGAGAAAAATCGGTTAAGGTTTTTGCGGAAAAAGTTGTTGGGAAGATCCCGCGTGATCCCAATCAACCGGATAGTGAAATGATCGATAAAACAGAACAATATGTTCCGAAAAAATTTAACGATCAATCAGAGTTAAAAGTAACGATTATAAACAAAAAGGAAATTCATAATTTCAATCTCAAAACTTCCGAACCGTGATATTTCGTTACTTTTATTAAAACTATTTTTAACTTTTTACTTTTAATTTTTCAACCTTCAATATTCAAGGAGTCTTACTTATGAAAAAGTCAACCATATTTGCTTTTACATTGGTCGAGTTGTTAGTCGTTATTGCGATTATTGGTGTTTTGATTGCTTTGCTGTTGCCGGCGGTTCAGGCGGCGAGAGAAGCGGCACGGCGGGCGCAGTGTACAAATCACATGAAACAACTCTCTTTATCGTTTCATAACTTCCATGATGTTAATAAACGTTTTCCCAGCGGATGTTATGAGCCAATTTTCCTAAGTTATAAATGTCAGGACGGAGCTAAACCTTACCATGTCGAATGGTATTCGTCATTGGTTGCCGATCTTCCCTTTATCGAGCAAACCTCACTTTACAACACGGTAATCGGTATGCTCTCTCAAAGTTACGAAAACACTGCTGCAACACAATATGCGATACCGATTGCGTTTAGCGGTGTTCCGATCCGTGATCAAAACAATGCGCCGTCACCTTATGCGGAAAAGATAAACACATTTCTTTGTCCTTCAGATCCAAACGGACGAACCGGTTCCGAAACAGACACGGGGCGCAACAATTATTTGCTTGCGGCTGGTGATTTCTGGGATCACGCCCGTTACACGGCCCAACGCGGTTTTTATCATGCCGGAAATGTTGATAATGTTACTGATGCATCATTTATCCGAACAATATCATCCATTTTTGACGGAACCAGCAATACTATCATGTTCGGCGAGGTAACCATTAGTGAATCGCAAACAGATAGGAACAATAAACGCGGAATTGCTCGTGTAACACGGAGTGGAACTCCTTCTGATTGTTTTGCCGCTAAAGGAACCGGAGGTGAATTTGCCGTAACAATTACTGATGTCCGAAGTACAAAAGGTTGGTCATGGTCAGCCGGTTACTGGGGATGCACTGGATTTACAACAATGCTTCCGCCCAATCAGCCTTCTTGTGCTGAAACATATCAACATGGGACATCATTAACAGAAGGAACTTTTCCGCGAGTTGACCTTCAAGACCCGTTGATTACGGCAAGCAGTAATCATTCCGGCGGAGTAAATATTGCCTTGGCAGACGGTTCCGTAAAATTTATTTCCGAAACAATTAACGCAGGTGATATGAATTACCCGCCGGGTAAACCGGCATGGACCGGCGATTGGTGGAAATATCGCGGAAAATCAACCTACGGCATTTGGGGAGGATTGGGAACCGTTGCCGGTAAAGAATCCGTTACACCATAAAAAATGTCGTAACAATTCACACAACATTTATAAAAGGCAGGTAACATTTCATTAAAGAATCGCCTACCTTTTGATTATTTATGTGAACAGTAACCAAAGTAACAGTCTATTTTGTTTTTTGTTTTAACTTCTTAACACGAAATGCACGAAATGACACCCCAAAAAATGAACATTCTTCACCTCGATAACAGCTCTTGCAGTTATTCGTATAATTTTTGTATGTTTCGTGAAATTTTGTGCATTTTGTGTTTAAAATAGACAGTTATTAACCAAAGTATCCATTTCAATTCAAACTATTTTTTAAAAAATAATGAAACACTTTTTTTCAATTTTTGTTATTATTTTTTGTTCTGTTACTGTTTTGTTGATTGGTTGTTCCGAAAACAATACCATTGACACGGAAGCAGTTACCGGAACAGTTACATTAAATGGGCAACCGCTTGACGGGGCATCTGTTTCGTTTTCACCCAAAGTGTCCGGTCAGGGAACATCGGCAGCCGGAACAACCGATGCACAAGGTAAATATGTTCTCCAAACACCGCTCGGAGCCGCACAAGCCGGAACTTCGCAAGGAGAATATATTGTGTTAATTCGGAAATACACCCAAAAAGCAACCGGTCAAAAAATCAAAGATGACCGCGGTGGAGAAACAGAAATAACCCAACCGGTTAATACCCTTCCAACAATTTATGCCGATCCAGAAAAAACTCCGTTCTCCGCATCCGTAAAACCAGGGAAAAATACTTATGACTTCGATCTTAAAAAAGAGTAATTTTGGTAACGAATCCGCAGATTACGCCGATTAGCGCAGATAATAAGTTCATAGATTACACAGAAAAAAACTGCGTTAATCTGTATAATCTGCGGACTTATAAAATAGGGATGTTCCTGCTTGATTCTCCTATAAAAATTTCTAAAATATATTTTATTCGGTATTTTATATTTTATTTTGTTCGGGTGAATCGTATTCATCAATAAGTTTTTTTTACAGAAAAGTTAAACACAAGGAGAAAATTTGTAATGAAAAAAGTAATCTTGATATTCTCTTGGGCGTTGACAATTTTATTGTTATGTTCACAAAACCGAATATTTGAGACACAAACATTTGCTGATGAGATCAATTATGTTACGTGTCCTGTTGCTTTGGACGGTGAACCGCTTTATGTTGGTAATCGTGCGCCGTTGCAACCGTCGCCGTTTTTAAAATTACCGGTTAGGGCAATTAAAGCGGAGGGTTGGATCGGGCGTTATCTCGAACTTCAACGTAACGGTTTAACCGGTCATCTTGGCGAAATTAGTAAATGGCTCGACAAAAAAGGGAATGCTTGGCTCGGTGAAGGCGGCAGCCACGGTTGGGAAGAAGTTCCTTATTGGCTTAAAGGTTACGGTAATCTTGGATACTTGCTCAATGATCCGAAAATCATTGCCGAAACAAAAAATTGGATTGACGCAATTCTGAAAAGTCAACGTCCCGACGGTTTTTTCGGACCCGGTAATCCTGATGCGGAAAAAGGAATGGATTTGTGGCCCAACATGCTTGTTTTGTTCCTCATGCAATCGTATTACGAATATTCCGGCGATACGAAAATTCTTGATTTTATGACACGGTATTTTCGTTGGGTACAAACCTATCCTGATACAAAATTTCTGAAAACATATTGGGAAAACAGCCGCGGCGGAGACATGCTTTTCAGCTGTTTTTGGCTTTACAATCACACCGGCGATAAGTTTTTGCTTGCTGTTGCGGAAAAAATTCACCGTAACACCGCAAACTGGATGCAAGAATCAACTCTTCCTAATTGGCACAACGTCAATATTGCGCAATGTTTTCGTGAACCTGCTACTTGGTGGATGTATTCAAATCAGGATTGGCACAAACAGGCAACCTATAACAATTTTTGGTTGATTCGTGCGTGTTACGGTCAAGTTCCTGGGGGAATGTGGGGTGGTGACGAAAATTCACGTCCGGGTTACATTGATCCGCGTCAGGGAGTTGAAACGTGCGGTATGGTCGAACAGATGTCAAGCGACATGATTCTTGTACGAATTACCGGTGATCCTTCATGGGCGGACAATTGTGAAGATGTTGCATTCAACACATATCCTGTAGCGTTTATGCCTGATTTCAAAGCGTTACGATATATTACCAGCCCTAATCAAGTGATTTCCGACAGTAAAAATCACAGTCCGGGTATTCAAAATGCGGGGCCCTTTATGATGATGAACCCGTTCAGCAGCCGATGTTGTCAACATAATCACGCACACGGTTGGCCTTATTACGTAGAAAATCTCTGGATGGCAACACCGGACAAAGGACTCGCCGCAATTTTGTACAATGCTTGTACTGTTACAGCAAAAGTTGCAGACGGAACCGAAGTTTCAATCAAAGAAGAAACCCATTATCCGTTTGACGATAATATTCGTTTCACGATCAACACGCCCCAAAAACTTAAATTTCCGCTTTATTTCCGTGTACCGGGTTGGACGCATACTCAAAGTTTGAGTCCGAATTGTGTAACAATATTGATCAATGACAAAGAGACAACTCTTGATTGCGGTTCCGATTCAGAAAAAACAAAAACACTCAATCACAAGAAAAATCAATATCTCCATATTGACCGAGAATGGCAAAACGGAGATACCGTTACCTTGCGAATGACGATGCGACTTTTCGCACAAAAATGGCGGCAGAACAAAAATTGTGTGAGTATTGGTTACGGACCGTTGACTTTTTCACTGAAAATTAAAGAGCGTTATCATCAGATGAGCAGCCGTGAAACGGCGTTACATGATTCCGGTTGGCAAGAAGGCGCCGACGAATCGCAATGGTCCTCGTATGAGATTTTTCCTGATTCTGCGTGGAATTACGGGTTAGACAGAGTTGCGCTTGACACTGCCATACTTTCTCTTGATTTCAACAATGGTCATTGGATATTATCTGGTGATGTTATTGAAAAACCTTGGTCGAAAGACAATTATCCTTGGACGCCGGAATCTGTACCGATTTCGATCAAACTGAAAGGGCGTAAAATTCCTGATTGGAAGATTGACCAATACGGTTTATGTGCACCTGTTCCGCAAAGTCCGGTCAAAACCAATGAGCCGCTTGAAGAAATTGAGTTAATCCCAATGGGTGCCGCCCGTTTACGTATTTCCGCATTCCCAACAGTGGAGTGAAAATATTGATGCGATTATTTTAAGGGTTCTCTAAAAATACCCTTTTCAAAAAAAAGTAACATAATAAAACACAATGTTTATAGTAACTATTTTAATTGAAAATGGAATTATTAGAGAATACTCTTTAGGTAATAATCGTTTGACTGACAAATTGATAACTATCCCTTGGGCATCTCTAATAATTGATTGTGTTACTTTTTTTGAGAATACGAAACAAACGAAATAACAAAATAAAATAAATGAAAATTGGTAATCTATCAGTGGAATAATTTTAAACTACTCTTATTTGAATTTTCAGTATTTATTTTCAGTATTTATTTTTAACTATGTATTCATTAAAATCGCCCTGAAAGGGTAACCAGTATTAGCGTAGGGCAACGCCCTACGTAACCAATATAACACACCAAAGCCCTGTAAGGGCGACAGCAATAAGATGATGAATGATCTTTAGGCTTGTGCCCTTTCAGGGCTTGATTTCAAAGGCGAAACCATACGTAGGGCGTTGCCCTACGCTATTGCTGATTGCCCCTACGGGGCGAATTGATACACAACTTTTTGATTCGAGAACAAAAATTTCACTGATATATTACGAAAATTGTTATTTCCTATCTTTTTTGTGTATCTAGTTTTTTCGTGTGGTTTGTATTTCAAAAGATAAATTTTTTAGAGAATGTCCATTAACCCTTTGAATTACTATGAATATTATGAAAACATTTTTTGTTGTTACTGTATTGTGTGTCTTATCCGTAACTTTTTGTTTTGGTGAAGAACCAAAGAATTTGAAATTTCACGCTGTTCCGTTTACGGCGGTTCAATTCGACGATCATTTTTGGTCGCCGCGATTGAAAACGAATCGGGAAATTTCAATCCCTCACAATTACAAATGGTGTGAAGAAACCGGACGCTTTACGAATTTCGCCAAAGCCGCTAAACTCTTGAACGGTAATTTTGAAGGAATTTATTTTAACGATTCCGATGTTTACAAAGTCCTCGAAGGAACAGCCTATTCGCTTGCCGACCATCCCGATCCGGCATTGGAAAAACGCGCCGACGATGTTATCGCTTGGATTGCCGCCGCCCAATGGCCAAACGGTTATCTCAATTCTTATTTTTCGTTGCGGGAGCAGGATAAAAAGTGGACGCAAATCGGGAAACATGAATTGTATTGCGCCGGACATTTAATTGAAGCCGCGGTTGCCTACAAACAAGCAACCGGTAAAGATGCCTTGTTAAATGTTGCGGAAAAATTCACTGATCACATTATTGATGTTTTTTGTACGCAAAAATCGTCGAAATTTGAAGTTCCGGGTCATGAAGAGATTGAACTCGCTCTGATAAAATTTTATCAGTTGACCGGTAAAGAAAAATATTTAACGTTATCGAAACATTTTGTTGATGTACGCGGTGATCAATCAAAACGCAACGATAAAATTTCCGGTGCTTATCAACAGGATCATCTGCCGATTCGGGAACAATCCGAAATTGTCGGTCATGCGGTTCGGGCGGTTTATCTTTACGCCGGAGTTGCCGACAACGCCGCCTATTCCGGTGATCAGGAACTAATTGATGCAATAGATCGTTTGTGGAATGATGTGGTGAATAAAAAAATGTACATTACCGGCGGTATCGGCGCAAGGCATGAAGGCGAAGCATTCGGTAACGCTTATGAATTGCCGAACCGGACAGCCTACTGTGAAACGTGCGCCGCAATCGGGTTGGTGTTTTGGGCGCATCGTATGAATCTGTTACACGGCGACGCAAAGTATGCCGATGTTATAGAACGAGCAATGTATAACAATATTCTGGCAGGTTACGGAATGGACGGAAAAAGTTTCTTTTACGTCAATCCGCTCGAAGCCGATAAAATTCAAACTGATCGGCATGATGTTACAAAAACAAATATTCATCATCGCCAACCATTTTTCAGCACCGCTTGTTGTCCAACCAATTTGGTACGTTTTATTCCGTCACTTCCTGGTTATCAATATGCGGTTGATAAAAATGGTGCGTTAATTGTGAATCAATATATCGCTGGAGAAGCATCGGTTGAATTGCCAAACGGAACGGTAAAAATCAAATTGGAAACCGATTATCCTTGGGATGGTAAACTCAAATTCATATTGGAATCCAAGCCCAAACCCGATGTGAACGGTTATTTTGCCGTAAAATTTAGAATTCCCTCATGGTTGCAAACACAACGTCAAAGAATTGGTAATACGGAAATTGGCAACGGGACTGATGGTTACACGGTACCGGTGGAAATTACTTGGGGAAAACCATCTGTCCATAATATTGATTTTAAGATGGAAACTAAACGTATTATCGCTCATCCGAAAGTTCTTGCCGACAATGCACGTGTTGCGATTCAACGAGGTCCGCTTGTTTACTGTTTTGAAGAAACGGACAATCAGTTTCCTGTTTCAAAAATTAGGTTGGCGAGAAACCCGCAGTTTAAGGAAGAATTTCATAAAGACTTGCTTGGCGGAATTATCGTACTAAAATGCAAAGACTCCGAGAATCGGGAGTTAACAGCAGTACCTTATTATGCGTGGGACAATCGGGCAATGGGGGCAATGAATGTTTGGGTCAAACAGCAGGGACTTTCCAAAACGCAACCGGTTTCAACCAGTGAACAACTTTACGCTGATTTAAAACCGGAGATGTTACGTTCCGATTCCGAACTGGAAAATGAAATTGATACGGTAATTTCCGCGTCGTTCTGTTTTCCCAATGATTCAACTGATGCGGTGATTGACGGGGTTGAGCCGAAAAATTCTATTGATCACTCAATTCCGCGATTAACGTTTTGGAATCACAAAGGAACTGCGGAATGGATTGAACTTGATTTTGGTACAACAAAAAAGATTTCACAAAGTTCGGTGTATTGGTTCGATGACACGGGAAAAGGCGGTTGTCGGATTCCGAAATCATGGACGCTTTCGTACCAAGACGGCGATCAGTGGAAACCGGTGAAAACAACCGAAACGTTTGGTGTTGAGAAGGACCAATATAATACGGTCAAATTCGGCACGGTAGAAACTCGCGGTTTACGGCTGGACATCCGGTTACAAAACGGAATGAGCGGCGGTGTTCTCGAATGGAAGTACACGCAATAATGTAATCGTAATCCGTTCACAAATTACACCGATTTTCGCAAACAATTATAAGGTTAAGTAACCAGACAATTTAGGTAGGCAACCTTTCGCCGAAACGTTGCCTACCTTTTTTGTTTAACTAAATGAACACACCAATCTGTGAACACTAGGAAAAAATTACAAAAGGTAAAAACCGAAATTTCAAGTGTAACAAGTATATCTGTTGTCTTTTCAGGGCAGAAGAAAATAGAATCAATAATTAGTGAAAGATTTTTAAAAGAGACGGTTATGAACTTTTGATTTATGTTAATGCTATGCTAATGTTATTTGGATGTTGTACAAAATTGGTTACGGTATTCTGTCATGGTCATTTTGAATTTTTCTTTGAAGAGCAAGCGAAGATGATTAGCATTTTCGTAACCGCTCATTTCGGCGATTTTGGTGATCGAAAGAGTTGTTCCGCTCAACAGGAAACAAATTCGTTCCAATCGGTTTTTTTTAATTTCATCAAGAATCGAATGTCCCAATTCTTTTTTGAATTGCCTTTCCAACCACTGACGTGAAACTCCGGTCTGCCGGGCAACATCAACAACCCGAATAGAAAATCCTGAATTGATACGAATAAATTCCAATGCCCGAATAATAAAATCGTTACGTAATCCAGGTTGTCGTGTTGCCGGATGAACCGGTAAATCTGTCGAGCTTCTCGACACAACACCAATTGCCGGATAAATATCCATATCCTGTTTCAGCGGTGTTTGATTTATGAGTTGATCGAGCATTTCCGCTGCAATAAATCCGCGCCGCTGCCAATGAACCGCAATACTGGAAAGAGTTGGAAATGACGATTCACAAAGAATTTCATCGTTCCCAACACCAAGAACCGCAATTTCGTACGGAATCGCAAGTCCGGCTGATCGACAAACCGTCAGAATCTCTTGACCCACCTGGTCTGTTGCAGCAAAAAGAGCAACCGGTTTGGGCAATTTTTGCAGCCAAAGAGAAAGATGCCGAAGAAGTGAATTTTCCAAAACATTACCCGAAAACGGAACAGAATAAAAATGGACTGTCAAATCCATTTCCCGAATCCGTTGCGAAAATGCCTGAAATCGTTCTTCCGACCAATAAGAACTTGATGTCGGAGGAACAAAAGCAAAATGGGATATTTTCTTTTTCAAAAAATAATCGGCGGCGAGTTCTCCAATTTGTATATTATTCAGTGTTACAAACGGAAACGTGCGTAATATTTCGTATTGAGTCTGTAACTTGGGGGGCGGATCCAAAAGAACAACCGGAAGATGTATTCCGGTTAAAAATTTTGCTTCCCGCTCCTCCGTAATATCCGCAAGAAGACCGGAAATGGTATTGGGGTTATGTTTAATCGAAAAAAGCGGTTGAAGTTCCTGAAGACCGCCGGAAATCACCTGAAGTCTCCAAGGTCCGTAGAGTTTCGCATAACGTTGAATTCCTTGCAAGGTTTCCCGAATAGAATCGGTATTATTTTTGTAGTAAAAAATAATACTTGGTATTTCATTTCGATATTTAGTCATAAGAATCATTTCCCGTTCATGATTTTAACGACCATTGACCAATAACATTGATTACACAAATCAATATTCTTAATTTTATTTTCGTAATCATTGTTCATTATGGATTGTTCATTATATCGAAATTATTTAAAACATCAAGACGGAATCGTACGATTTTGAAATTAGTATACTCATTACACTTTAAATTTCGGTTTTTATTACAAAAGAGCTGTTCCCCCGAATCGCCCTGAAAGGGCAATCAGCATTAGCGTAGGGCAACGCCCTACGGAAAAAAATATAACACACTAAAGCCCTGTAAGGGCGACAGCAATAGTGTTATTTTGGTTTTGAAAATGATTATCATCGTCAGGCTTTCGCCCTTTCAGGGCGAATTCATAGACAATTTTTTGACTCAAAAACAAATTGTAGTTATTAAAAAATATTTCAACGTTTATTGACAATATTTTAAATTAAAAAAAAGAAAAAACGAATTTTAAAGTGTAATTGGTATATTTCGTCAAAATCTGTTTATTCTGTCAAAAAACGAAAACCGAAGAATGGTCAAGTGTGATGAGTATCGCTTGGCAGAATAGTCAACGGCAGTAATTGCGACAAAATCAGAACAATAATAAGACCGGAAATTCCCAATAGAATAAGTCCAATTGTCCATGTTTTTAATGCGTCCGTTTCACGAATACCACCCATACGGCAGAAAATCCAAAAACCACTGTCGTTCATCCAACCGGTAACACAGGAACCAAGACCAATTGTTACAGCAAGATAAGCAGGATGAAACGGTAATACCATAGAATCTGTTAAAATTCCGGCAAAAATTCCAGCAGAAGTAATCATTGCAACCGTACTGGAACCTTGTGCCGTTTTGATAATTGCTGTAACAACAAAAGATAAAAGCAGTAATGAAATTCCGGTTAAGGCGGTTTCGTTCTGAAAACATTCTTCAATCCGTTCCCCAATTCGCGCCGCACGCAACATCGCCCCAAAAGCACCGCCTGCCGAAGTAATCAAAATAATCATCCCAGCACTAAAAATCGCCGTCTCAATCCGGTTACCCAATTCCTGCAATGAAAGTTTACAGGTCTTGAACAACACGCTTATACTAATAACCGCCGCAATAATCAATGCAAACCGCGGATCGCCTAAAAGTCGGCAAAAATTTTTGACAACAAACCAGTCCGTATCCCAAATAAGAACTTTTGATTTCTCAAGTATTTCAAGTAACGATTGCAAGGAAATAAGAAAAACCGGAATAAGAATCGGCGCAAATGACCAAAATAAAGAAGGAATTACTTTGGCTGCCGGAATAATTGAATCCGAATCTTTTTGATGTTCTGTTTTTGTATTTTGGTGTTCCGGTTTTGTATTTTCGGATTCATCTTCAAAATGAACATCAGGATGCGGTAACAAACGATTCATTAAAAAAGCAATTCCAAGAGCAAACGGAGCCGTCAACGCAGCAACCAAAAGTGAAACAATTAAAAGCGACCCCAAAGGAATGTTCAACGTTTCCGCCGCAATTACCGGTGCCGGAGCAGGCGGAGTTAATGTGTGGGTTAATGTTGCGCCAAGTCCGATTGATAAAAGATAAAGAACATAGTTTTTCCGCATCATTTTATAAAGAGAACGGGCAATCGGAACAAGTAAATAAAATGTTGTATCATAAAAAATTGGAATTGACAAAATAAAACCGCTGCTCAAAAGTGCTGCCGGAATCATTTTTTCTCCGAAAAGTTGACGGAGGGTGTTGACGATTCGGTCGGCACTGCCGCTGTCGAGCATACATTTTCCAATAATCGCCCCCATCGCAACAAGAATACCAATATTTCCGGCAGTCGTTCCGAATGCCAAACAAAGTTCTTTAATATGATCATCCCAAAACTGCCCAGACGCAAGAGGTGTCATAAAACTTACCAGCATTGCCGCCGCAAGGAGTGAAAGGAATGCGTTGACCCGCAAAAAAACAACCAATCCGACAACCGTCAGAACACCAAACAAAAGAATAAATAACGGATCTATAAACATAGGATTTAACGTTTGTAGTTTATGATTTTGGGTTTAGGAACAGGGAATATGGAAACCGAAAACAAATACCGAAAACAAATGCCGAAAATGAAAATCGAAAATGAAAATCGAAAATTCGTAATATATCAGTGGAATTTTTGTTTTTTTGAGATCACGAAACACACGAAATAACAAAATACACGAAAATTATCTAAAAAAACGTTCGTGTTTTTCGTGTTAAAAAAAAAATTCCACTGATATATTACGAAAATTCAAGTAAGAGTAGTTTAAAATTATCCCGCTGATAGATTACGAATTTATGTAGAATAAAATGAATCAACCTGTAAACCTGTTAATTCTCGTACCGTTTCGGAAATTTTGTTAAGTTGTTCATTGGACAACGGTAAAACCCAAGATTCCGGTGTTCGGCGGGCAACCGTGTAAATCTGAACTCTTTGTATTTGATCCATTAATTTCAAGTGTTCGGTATAATGCCGGATTTCTTCGTTGTCCGGTTCTTTACCGTGCAATAAAACAAAACAGGATTGAATTACCAACGGATTGGTTTTTGAAAATTCTGTTAAATTTGCTAAAATTTTTTCATACGGAATTGTTGAACGCGCAATTGTTCGGAAATAATCAGGAGTTCCGGCATCAAGTTTTGCCCAGATTTCGCCGTTGTTGGCAAGCAGTGTTTTCAACGTGTTGCGAAGCGGTGCCGCATGAAGTGTACTGCCGTTTGTGATCAAAACAATTTTTGTTGATTCCGTACAAAGTTCTCGGCGAACAGCAGTAACCCAATGAACAGCGTCAGGAAATTGCAACGATAATGTCGGTTCGCCGTCACCGCTAAAGGCAATATCACGCAAAACCTGTTTTTCCAAAGGTGTACAGGAAAGCCATGTATCACGGAACAACGAACCATCATTGACCATACCAACCAATTCCCGAAGTTCCGAACCAAGTAATTCAAGATCAATAGATGTTGCGGGATCGTTTTTTCGTGCTGAATTATCTTTTTGTGCTGAATTATCTTTTCGTACTGAATTATCTTTTCGTACTGAATTATCCTGATTTTCGGCAAGTACCTGACAATAAACACATGAAAAATTACATTGAGCGTTTGGACTCAGGTTCACTCCAATTGACAAACCGCCCGCACGACGGCTTACAACCGGATAAATATATTGAAACTTATGAAAACGTCGCGGATGATATTGTACTAACGATGACATGGGTTGAGGTGTGTTGCGTTAGATTTTGTGTTAGATTTCTGTGTTGTTAGATTTCTGTGTTTGTATCGTAGCGGAAAACAGTTGTCGGAACGCTGTGATGTTCCGCAATATTAAAGAGCAACGCCCAACGATCAATCGCTTCTTTTAACGCATCAGGTTTGAGCGGCGACGCCCAAAGAACTTTAATTGCGCTGCCGCAATATCCGTTTTCAATATCGGAGATACTTGGTAGGGTTGCCAAAATTGTTCCGTGATAACAGAGTTTTCGGAGAGTTAAATAGGCAACTAAAAATTCAGCTTGCCGTCCCGGTTTAAACCGAATAAATGTTTCATAAGCTTGGGCTCCTTGTTTCAGGGCGCCGAGAAGTTGAAGTTCTACTGTTGGAACCAAGGTAAAAGCGGTTCCGAGAAGTTGATCGGGATCGGTGATTGGTTCCTTGTTTTCCAAAGATCTCATAATGGTATCGATTCGTATTAACAATGCGGTATTATTTTCGGGCATTTGTTGCGGCAACATTTTTGTTGCGGCATTAAGTTCCGCCACACCATCAAGCAGAATATCCATCAACTCCTGAGACATTTCAATTCTATCTTTTCGGAGATGATCGAGCAGTGTTTCTAATTCGTGAGCCAAACTTGCGGAAACACCAACACCAAGCATTGTGAAATTACCCTTACCGGCATGAAGCCGCCGAAACGCTTCTTTCATTAATTCCGGGTCTTTATCGTTTTCCAATGATAAAAGAACATCCTGAAGTTCCATAAGTCCTCGAGATAATTCTGTGAGCAAATCGGAAATATCGGTATCCGTCAAATCTTTCTGGATGGATTCTTCAATTCGATTGGCAATACGATCACGTTGGGCGGACAATTTGGCTTTTGTAAGGAGTTCTTCCTGTGTGTGTGTCATCATTGTGGAACCCGGAACCGAACTGTTGAAAACAAAATCATCCTTTTCAACATCCGAAACCTCATGTTTAGAGAAGGACAAAGCGTCGTCATGTCCTTCGTCTGTTTTGAAGGATACACCGGTTGCCATTGCCACCACCGTGTTAATATCAACCGTCATTCCTACTCGTCCGCCGCTAATAATACAGGTTCCGGCAATTCCTGTTACATCACGGTCAAACATGTCTTTGGCAAGCGGAACATTAACCAATTTTGACGGAGCCAAAAACTCTGTAACAATACAAGCGATTCGTTCTTTTTTACCTTCAATAATGACTACCGGAACGACTTCAGGATTATCTTGAACCGAAATTCCGCCGCCGAGCAGTTCCGCAAGATCGAACAGAGCAATCGGATTACCAAGATATTTGATGAACCGTTCACGATCCATTGAGGCTTGAATCTGTTCCGGTTTGATCCCTTGCAAGCTGACAACCTGATCAATCGAAAGAGCATAAAGCGTGCTGCTGCAACGGACAATAAGAGCATCAATAATATTCACCGCTTTTAGTTTTGGAATATGCAACCGAAAAGTACAACCGCGTTTAGGTTGATTTTCCAATTCGACGGTTCCTCCAAATTCACTGACCATTGTGTTGACCAGATCAAGACCAACTCCGCGTCCGGAAGTATCTGTTGCTTTTTCTTTGGTAGAAAAGCCGGACATGCAAAGGATTTGCAAAATTGTTAGTTGTTCGGTGTTGTGGATCAGACCTAATTTTTGGGCGTGTTCAATAATTTTTTGTTCGTTAATTCCGCGTCCGTCGTCGGAGATAACAATTTCTGCTTCATGTTCGTGTTCGATTGCTTTGAGCAGAATAATTCCGGTTTCGCTTTTATTTTCGTGGATTCGTTCAATAGGAGTTTCGAGTCCGTGATCGGCGGCATTCCGAAGGATATGGAGGAGCGGTTCCACAAGACGTTCTGCCAATGCTTTATCGACAAGAACTTTTTCACCTTCAAATTTCAGGTCGATTTCTTTTTTCAAATTCCGTCCAAGATCGCGAACCGGACGCCGGAACAACTTAAATGTTTCTCCGATTTCCACCATTCGAATTGCCATTACGAGATCGTGTAAATCTTGGGAGATTCGAGCGGAGGCTTCGTCTGCCGACTTAATAATTTGCAAATCTGCTTCCGTCATGGAGCGGTGATGTGTTACGGCGTCAACCATATCGCGTTGCAGTTCGTGCAGTGTCGAACTGGTAATAATCACCTCCCCGGCAAGATTGAGCAACTTGTCAAGATGCTCCAAACGCACCAACATACGATCAACACCGCGACCTTGAATTTGATTTGTGGAAGTTTCAGACATAACTATTAAAAATCCGGTTATTACGAATTAGAAATTGATTAATTGATGGAAAAACAAAAATTATCCGCAACCTCTACGGAGAATTGATTAATTGAGGGTTGCCGAATTGAAATATTCAATTCATTCCTTTTGAGCAATTAAGTAGGACGAAAGTTTAATTTAACACAATCACCATAAAAAATCAATCCGACTTTTCTATTCTATTATTGGATCTGTCCAAAGAAAAGTGGATAGTGGGTAGTGGATAGTTGATAGTTGATAGTTGATAGTTGATAGTTGATAGTGGAGAGTGGAGAGTGAATAGTGAAGAGTGGAAAGTGGAAAGTGGAAAGGGAGTCGTAGAAAGTGCCGCAAGCGGATTACAACCATAACAATAATAATTCCGCTTGCGACACTATCCACTCTCCACTCTCCACTATCAACTATCCAAATATGTCGCAAAATTATAGGAGTTTGTCGTCTAATTACCCTTGAAGATAGGAAGTTGGGAGGTAAACTTACTTTCGTTAATTGGTTCTATAAACTTCCGGCTAATCCCCTAATAGAAAAAGTAATAATAATGAATTTACATGGAATTATTCCTCCTCTGTTGACACCTCTTCTTGATTGGCGAACACTTGATGTTTACGGGTTGGAAAATCTTGTTGAGCGTCATCTTTTGGGTGGAGTTCACGGTTTGTTTTTGTTGGGAACTTGCGGAGAAGGTCCTAGTTTGGATGGAGTATTGCGCCGTGAAATAATTGATCGTGTTACCAGGCTGGTCCCCAAACATATTCCTGTTTTAGTATCAATTACGGATACTTCGTTGACAGAATCGTTAATGTTAGCGGATTATGCGGCGGAGCGGGGTTGTTCGGCGGTTGTGCTGTCTGCTCCTTACTATTATCCAATTACTCAAAACGATTTGAAAAAATACCTCCTCCGCCTCGCAACCTCTCTTGCTCTTCCCGCATTTCTTTACAATATACCCAGCCACACCAGAGTTCCCTTTGAAATAGAAACTCTCAAAGAAGTATTTGAACATCCCCAATTTATCGGTTTAAAAGACAGTAGCGGGGACATCAATTATTTTGCTAATGTTCTAAAATTTTTCCAAAAACGGTTGGATTTAAGATTTCTGATTGGTCCTGAACACTTATTGATTACCTCGATGAAATTGGGCGGACACGGCGGCATTTGCGGCGGGGCTAATTTGTTACCAAAACTTTTTGTGCGGATTTACGATACCGTTTTGACCAATGACCGGAAACAAATAGAGATATTGGAACAACGTCTTAAATCACTTGCGGCATTGTACACATTTTTTCCAGAGGGATCATTTCTTGCCAATACCAAAGCAGCTTTGTCTGTACTAGGGATTTGCGGCGGCGAATTTGCAGAACCATTGCAATCGTTGCCGACGGATCGGATTCCCGAACTCCGAAAATTGTTGGAACAATTAGGTATTGACGCTGCCGTATTGGAATAATCCGTAAAATGAAATAGTGGAGAATAGTTCTACTTTGAACGGTAACCAATGAGTCTTTTGTAGGAACGCGGGCGTCTCACCCGCAACACTAAAAAACGTACCGTCGTTCTATGCAGGCGGACACGGCGGCATTTGCGGCGGCGAATTTGCAGAATCATTGCAATTATTGCCGACGGATC
>JAITIZ010000017.1 GCA_031279215.1 Planctomycetaceae bacterium | reverse complement strand
CTGTGATTTTGACCCCGAAGATGTCATAAACAAATTCCCTTGCCCTGTTGTTTTTCGCCGAGCATAAGCGGTAACACCGAATGAAGATGAGCCAACGAAAAAGTATTATCTTTTCCTGCTTCACCGACTCCGTGTAAATGAATAACAAGTGGATATTTTTTATTGGGTTTGATTTTTTGTGGAACATGCAACCGATATTTGATTTCCGAATTTTCGTACTTCCCGCCGGTGTACGAAAATGACTGTTCTTCGAAACAATAAAAAAGAGTTGGATAGAGTGTAGGGAGTTTGGGGATATACAAATGCATTTATTAGCAGTACAACATCAATAAAGATAACGATTCCACATATTAACGTACTATAAAAACAATAAGACTGCGGAAAGGCATTTGTGTTTGGTTTTTCAATTGACTCGAGTGATTGATTCATTGTATTTTTCCATCTCGTAACAGAGTAGGATAAGAATCTTATTTTGAGAATACAATGTATCGTGCATTAAAGAAACCTTGCAACGATATTAAATGAAAATTGATATTTCTTTTTATTTGACATAAAAATTTCCATTTCAACTTTTTTTGTTGCAAAATAAATAATGATTCATCTTGATAATCACTATAAAAATAGAAAAAGATAATTATTAATACAAAAAATTATTTAGGACGTTTCTTAATAAATATTAGTATAAAATATCCTAAGAGTATCAGAATAATCCCTGTTATTGCCAGGATAATACGTGTTCCATTCCATTCTGATTTCTGAGGTATCATAGGATTAGGATAATCGTGTACACGTGATTCTAATGGAGCGGCGTTAACGATTGTTCCTCCCGGAGCCGTTTTTTGATTGGGCAAAACAGTTACAGATACATAGTCACGACCTAAATCCTTAAAACTATTTTCTGTAAAAAGTTTATTGTCCGGTTTGTCCGTTGAGAAAATACTAAGGACAGTTTGTTCTGTACTATAAAGATTTTTAGCACGCCCCTCAAGTAAGATGTTTTGAGGAAACAATTTTCCATCATTCATTTTTTGTGAAGTAATTTTACCAGATGCTGTTATTTTATCACCGGTTTTATGATATTCTACTTGTGCTTCATGAAATAATAAGGCATAGTGTTGGTCAGGATTTAAAACAATCGTCCAAGAGGTAGTTGTGTCTTTTGTCTTCCCTTCAACACTCTTAATCCACAAAGCGTCAGGAAAATCTTCATATTGATGTTTTTCCATTGTTTTAATCTTTCCCTGCAATAAACCTGTAACAGTGCCGCCGGGTAATGCAATAAGAGCCTTTATATTCTGATAAAAGTCTGCATGTACCGTTAAGTCGATTGCTTCATCTGGTTTTTGAGATTTGGAAAGATTCGCATAAGGAACTCCAGTTGTTGGTATCGCAGTATATTGAAAATTAAAATCATTGTTTTGCATGATCACTCTGGTAATGTCGTTATATTGATGGTTGGGAGCAATGGAGGTACCATCTTGCGGAGAGATATATTCAAGACGTAACAAATTATTATCTTTGAAAAACAAAATTTGTTTATTATAAGAATCCGTTTTTTCTTCAATTACCATTTTATTAAAGTGTTCTATTTTTCCCGACACATGTTCTATTGATTGCTCAAGAAAACGATGACCTTGAATAATCCCTCTTATTAAATTGGAATTAATGTTTTCTTCCTGAGCAGCAGCAATAACAAATCTATTCAAAAAAAATGTAACAAAGATTAATAAAAAAAGGATGTTTTTCATAAAACGTTGTAATTAATTCGTTGTTTTCGATTCGTTCAATGGCTCTGGTGTAACGAACACCCGGATTGAGTGATTTTGCTATGTCAAGAGAACGTCGCATTTCTTTAGTGTTCTCCAATTTTTTCATTATTACCGCACGATTAATCCAACCTGCCGTGTAATCAGGAAAAATTTCTAATGCGGAATCAATTAAAAATATCGCATCGTCTATAAGTCCCACACGGGCATAAACAAGTGATGCCCGATTTGAAAGATGAACAGCTAAAAATTCTTCGTGTGATAATATTTTAATTGGTTGACCGTATAGTTGCTGGATAGAATGTTCGTACATCACACTACTACGTCGGGTCGTTTCAATAAATATTGGAATCGCTCAATCCTTCAAAAGTTGCATTCGCAAGGGATTTTAAATACCCTCTTTTTTGCAATCTTTCATAGATTGCCTGTGAAAATTCCAATGTTTTTTCGCCGTAACCTATTGAAAATAAACATTTTACAAAAAATAAATCTAAATTGTTTTGATAAATACATGAAATATTCGGGCTAGGGATTTTATTTTAAGACCACAACAAATTCCTTGACTTCGCCTTCAGTAAGCACTGTTTCAATATAACCTTGTCTGCATTGCCGGTCATAAAGAATAATGGCAATTTTTTCATTGGGGATAATATCGGAAATCTCTGCAACCTTATTGATATGATCCCAAGAAAATGTAACTTGGCTTCGCATTTCGAAAGATCGAGAGAAATTATAATATACAAGTTCTTTCGGATCTAAAAATCGTTTCTGAAGCTGTTCAGGCTTAATACGAACATGGTTTTCCATTGTACCTTCTTCAAAATAGATGCTTCCATCAATAAAACTGCTCAAATTAGGGTAGTATCCTACTGCATAAAAATTGTCTATTGTTTTTCCTTTTTCATCTTTAGCCGCCAACTTTACCGAACCTGCTTTATGCGAAAAAACTTTGAGACTAAAAGGTTCTTTGAAAACTCCTAAATCTAAAAAACCCGGAATAAATTTCTTTTGTTTTTCTGCTGACACGCTACAACTGAATACTAAATCCTTCGCACTAAAAATTGAAAGGCTCAACGGAATATTTTTGGGAATATTACTGATTGTGTAAACACCTTTTTCAGTTTCTTTTGATCCTTCCTTAAAAGAAAGCGTCCACCAATTCTCATAATCAGGCGATGTTCTTAAAAGTACCCAATCAGTATTGTTGGGAATAATAATATCATCGCTGAAAGATATTGTTGCAGAGATTGTTTCCATAGCAACCATATCTATTTCATGAAATTCATCTGAAAATGAAAACATTTGGTTGAGTATTACAAAGGGAATTTTCTTAAGGGTTTGATAACTTTGTTTTTTAGCAACACTAATTCGATATTTGCCGGGTTCCACATGTCGAAATGTACAATAACCATCTTTGTCTGTCGGTTTTTCACTCAAAAGCGGCAGGAACAAATCAGGCGAATTGATTGCAAGTTGAAGAACAACACCAGAAATGGGTTCGCCCTTTGGTGTTAGTAGTCTTATTTTGGGTTGAAATCCGTTTTTGAGAACAAAATCGCCCAAATCACTGCGTTTTTCAGTTTTCCAATAGGCTAAAGCAAAGGATTGGGGATAGGCTATTATTGTAATATTTCCTGTTTTCGGGGCGGAAAAAGAGAATTTGCCATCAACACCGCTTAAAATATTTATTACTGAAGGTATTGTTGTATCACTGCCGGGAAATTCCACTGAAACCCGCAAACGAACATCATTGATAGGTTTACCATTCTCGTCAATCAAACGTCCGTAAACAATATTTGAATCGGCGTTTTGTGTTTCATTGGTCGATACGTAATGAACCCCGCAAATAGAAAGAATGGCAAAAGTGATCAACCACAGACCATACTTTAACAGGAAATACTTGTTACATTGTAACTTTGTTCGGTTTATTCTTGTCATGATTTTTTGGGGGGATAAATTATTGATGACACTTCATGATACGATGAATAAAACATGGTGTTTGTGATCTAACCTTAAACAATCGAGAAAATGTTGCGAAAATTTGTTTTATGCTTGAATTTTAAGGATTTACGCAATTTTGGGTTTTCACATGAAATTGTTTTTCGTTTATTTATTGACAATCATAAGAATATTGTAAAAAAACAATTACACTAATTTTTTGTACTTCACTTGTTTAAGGACTGGTTGATACGCTTTCAGTCTGTCATCGTCAGACATATCAAACGGTTTTTTATCCCGCTCAAAACAATAACTACATCTTAAATTACAATCCGTTGTCAGTATTAACTCCATGTAACTCAACGGGAACATTTTTCGAGCTTCCATATTCCCACGAACAATTTCTTAAAACAACATACGTTAATTTTGCATTCATTTTAGTATATTCTATCGAAAAAAAAATTGCACAAAATAGTCCACACCAAAAAATAAAAATTTTTTCATTTTTTTTAATTTTTCTATCAATTTTTCCCAATTTCGTACCGATCTTGTGAAATTTCACGAAAATTCGGTAAAATGCCTGGTGATAAATTTATTCTGAAACGAGAAAAAAATAGGTCAATTGATCAGACCCGTATTTTTTTGTAATTTTCTTTTATCGTTCCGATCAGCGTACCATAATGAATACGAAAGAGCATAGATAGAACCAGATTTATAACAAAAAAAGTACAATATATCCCCCAATCTTATCAAAAAAAGAAAAAATAAATATCCCCTGATGCAAAAACCAAAAAAAATAGTACAAAAAAACAGTACAAAAAAACAGAATGAGAATAGAGGCTGAATGTTCCTAACAGGATCAATTGATTTATTTCCAGTAGATTTTTTAATGAGAAAGGAGACATGAGTGAAGGGCGAAGTTGCGTGCCGATGATTCAAACAAAGGAAACACACCGACAAACAATATGGATACAGATGGGAACGGCATAAAGAATCCTTGTCGTTTTGGACAACAAGGACAACACTCAGCGAACACCCAAATCACAAAAAATAAACACCGGAAAAAAAAGAAACCGCCGCCAAGACAGCAAGCTACAAAATAACTAAAACTGTTATAAAAAAATCAAAAACTCGGCTGAAATAACGAAGAAATAAGATTACAGCAGTATTAGGATGTTGCCCTATGCTGATGTTGGCTGTCCCTTTGGGACGACTAGGGAATAATTACTG
>JAITIZ010000703.1 GCA_031279215.1 Planctomycetaceae bacterium | reverse complement strand
AGTATTATAGCCCGCCCCAACGGGGCGGGTTTAAGTTCCCCCTCCCATCCCAACGCCCTGAAAGGGCAACGGGAAGATGATTAAAGAACGAACCGTTTAAAATTTCCTATCGCCCTTTCAGGGCTGCTATGGTTGTGATCTACAATTATTCCACTGATATATTACGATTTTTTTTCAAAAAACTTTTAAAATAATCTGCGAAAATCTGCATAATCTGCAGACGATTGGAATTATGCGGCTGTTAATAAAATAGACAGTTACTTTTCCGTATTTTTTATCGAACGTAAATTTTAAGGTAACGGTCTTTTTTTTACCAACAGAGTGTTACATTTTAAGTCATTTCAATTTCGGTGTGTTCGAGAATGATATTTTGTTCGGCGAGTGTTGTTTGTAGTTCGCCAAGAGTCTCACGAAGCCGGCGAACAGCAGCAAACGATGTAACCTCAAATCGAACTGTTAATTTATTGAACTTTGAAGTGATATGAAGTGTTACGGTACCGAGTTGATCGAGATATAATTTGATTCGGATTGTCCCATGTTGATTGGCAGCCGACTGACACGCCGACGCAACCCTCTGAATAAATCGTAATTGATCAAAAGATTCCTCTGTTTTTGCAAAGGACGGTTCAACAGATTGATTTTCCAAAAACCATTTTTCCAACGGTATTTTGGTACGATTTTCGTCGGGTTCTAATTCTTGTTCTGATTTCAACTTCGATTCTGATTCCAACTCTAATTTTGATTCCGGTTCTGAATTTAATTCCGGTGTTATTTTTGATTCCTGATTATTTTTTTCGCTGATTTTTTGTACGGCAACATTATTTGATTCCGGTTCGGTATCATGGGGAGAAGAAGTTGAGTGATTTGGGTACACAAACGGTGTTGCGATTTCAGCAAATTCCGGTACAAATAATGAAGGGATTCCTTTTTTTTCTTTTGTTTTTTCTTTTTCTTTTTTCTTTTCTATAACGTTTTTTTCTTCGGTTTCATCTTTACGGATTCCGAATCGTCCCGAAGCGGTAAAAATGGTCATAACCGAAACAGCATCCAATGTTACAACCGGTGCGGCGGAAGTTGCCAATGCGGTCAATGGTTGTAACGGTTGTATTGCCGGCGGCGGCGTAACAGAACTCGGTTGGGAACCGGTAATAAGATACGAAGGCGGAAGAACTCCCGGTGTTATCGGAACAGAAACCGGTTTTTGTAAAGCGGTAGTGATTGGTTTGTCCGGTAATTCCGGTAACACTGAATGTGTTACCGAATCCGTTGGAAGTATTGAGACTCCTGTTGACGCCGCAACTGATGAAACGTTTTTTTCCAAAGGTATTGTTGTTACGTTGCTGATTGGCGGGTTGGTAATAAAATCACGGCGTTCTTTTTGTTCTTTGTATTCGGTTTGCAGATTATCGTGTTGTTCAATTTTTTGGCTGTAATCATCGGCAATTTGTTCATGCCGTATTTCTTGCCGATTTAAGGTACGTTTATCTTCTTTAGAAAAATCACGGCGTTCGGAATGTGTTAATAATTCATGTTGATCTTTGTCTTGTTGCTCTTTTTGTTCCGTGCCGGAATCTTGAACTTCAACACTTATATCAACAATAGACGTATTATTATGGAACATCCGGTTTGTCAGAGAATTTTGCATCGCCGCAACAAACACCGATTTTAACATTTCAGGATTGGGTGTTTCTGTACTTTGTCCTTGTTTGGTCTGGGAAATATTCTGATAAATTGTTGCAGTATCAATAGGCATTGTAATTTTGGGGATTTTTTTGGAGAAGCGAAGCAGTTAATAGTTAATAGTAGCGCAAGCGGAATTATTGATGTTTTAAGTTACAATTTGCTAATTGAAAGGCGGTTTTTTCCGGTGAAATGGGATTGATGTGGAGTCCGGTTCCCCATTCAAAACCGGCAGCCCGTGATAAACTTGGTAAAATCGAAAGATGCCAATGAAAAATGTTTTTTAAGGATGGAACCGGAGATTCAAACGGTTCGGTATTAAGAACGAGATTGTAGGCGAGCGGTTTTTTTATTCCCGTAACCGCTTTTTCCAAACGAATAATTGTGCGGCGAACAAGCAAAGCCAATTCGGGAATCTGTACATTATCATCGAAATTGGGTTCATGTGATTTCGGATAAATTTCCACTTCTCCGGGAAAACGGCTTACAAAAGGGCATAGCGTAATAAAATGCGGAGATTCTTCAACGATTCGTTTTTGTTCCTGAATTTCCGATTTCAGCCGGTAACACCACACACAATCCGGCAAATTTTGTTTTATTTTCTGTTTCGTTTGAGTATATGAATATTCTGATGCTTTCTCCCAAATCGTTAAGATCATTTGCGGAATGAACGGCATTGCCAGTAATTGGCTATGGGAATGGGGAATGGATGCTCCGGCTGCGGCTCCGACATTTTTGAAAATCTGTACATATTTCCAGCATTTTTCTTTTCGTAATGACCGAAGCCGATCTTGATACATTCGAAACAGGTCAATAATTTCATGGTCGGTCATTTCGGAAATGCTCAAAATATGGCGCGGTGTATCGATAATTACTTCGTGATGCCCGAAACCGGAGATTGGTTTTTTAAAAAGTTCATTTCCGGGGTGATAAAATTTGGGGGAATAATTACCGAGCCAGGAATAATTACTAAACCACAACAGAGAATCAGGAACATTTTGAATCACTGCGGGAAATTTATTGGGGACAACACGTACTGCCCAACCGGAACTATCCGGCAAAGAATTAACGGGACGAAACGCTGTTATTTCATTGGGGGTTAGTAGTTCATTCCCTTCGCAAAACGGACAGGATTGGCGATATGTTTCGGAAGGATCATAGACATTGCCATTTTCGATATCGAACTGATGTGGTCGTGATGCGCGTTCTTCGGCAACAATCACGATTCGTCCGGTCAATGGGTCTTGGCGGTATTCTGGCACAAAAGGAAAACGTAAAAGAACAAAAAAACTCCCATCAAAACCGAAATTATAACCAACAGACTTAAAAATCCAAGTAAGCCTTTTCCCGCAAATAAAAAATCACATGAAAAAATAAACCGGTTTATGTTGTTCTTTTGTTGCGGCGGAAGCGGCATGCGGAATAATTACGAATTATTGTGTTGGTCAGAGTTAAGATAGACAATATTTTCCGATTATTCGGGTAAAAGCACTCCTTTTCAAGCAATACATTGTGAACGCCGAAAAATGGAAGTAAGCGTGTTTCAGATCAAAGAACAACGCTTATATGACTTATACCGATTATTCTGAATTAACTATCAAATCTGCCGTTTACGATGTTTTACAACAGATCAACCGAAACAATGCCTTTCACACAAATCATTGTTTTCCTTATTACGGTTTCTCTGGTCTTATGCGGTATGGTTCCGGTTTTGACGGGTTCTGTTTTGGTTTGTGCCTCCGAATCGCGAAGCAATTGGGCTACCAAGGCTTACGAACAAAATTGTAATGCTGTTGTTTGTATTCAAGGTGATAAAGTTGATGAGTTGAACAGTTCGTCCAAAGATTCTGGAAAATCTTACAATGGTATGGGAACTGGAATTATTATTGACGAGCGGGGTTATATTGTTACTAATTTTCATGTTGTTGAGGGTATCCGCAAAATTCAGGTTACCACGTTTGACCGGAATGTTTTTACTGCCAATCTTGTTGCTAGAGATACGGAAACCGATTTGGCAATTATTAAAATAAACACCCGTAAACCACTCAAAACAATCACATTGGGACGGTCGTATGATTTAATTCCTGGTGAAAGTTGTATTGCTATTGGGAATCCTTACGGTTACGCATTTTCATTGACGGACGGCAGAATTAGCGGAATTGATCGGGAAGTTGATGTGAATGATACTTTGGTTTACCGTGTTGCTATTCAAACAAACACGGAAATCAATCCGGGTAATTCCGGCGGACCGTTAATCAATGTTGACGGTGAAATGATTGGGATTAACGCCGCAATCCGGCAAGGAGCTACAGGAATTGCGTTTGCGATTCCGATTGATCAGGTTACCAATGTTGCCGCCAAATTGCTTGGAGAAATTGCCGAACAATCCATTTCACTTGGTCTTAAAGTATATCAAGAAGATAACGAGAACAGTGATTCAACATTGCCGCGAGGCAACCGTTTTAAGGTTGTTGTGGAATCGGTGGAAAATAATAGTCCTGCTGCGGAAGCCGGAATTGAAAAGGGTGATATTATCAAGGGAATTGGTCAATACACGATTGCGAACAAACTTGATTTTTCGCGTGCGTTGATTGATCTTAAATCTAGGGATGAAATTGCATTTTCGATTTTGCGTAATACGGAGGCGGTTGATTTATTGGTTTGTGTGGGAGTGCCGCGTGAGAATCGATTTACGGCGGGAATTTCTCGTTCCCGCAACAATACCGGTATTCCGAAGCAGGCTGGAGCCGGTTTTTCACCGAAAACAGCATCGCAGCCGAAATTGATTTATGATGATGATTATGTTTGGGAAACGTTGGGATTCCGATATACACCGATGCGCATGACAGAATATAAACGGATGTTTTCGGAATATTTGGAGAATCGTCCTCATGGCGGCGTGGTGGTAACAGCGGTGCTGGAAGGAGGTCTTATGGCGAAAGCCAATATCATATCGGGCGACGTCATCATTGGAATCCACGAATATGCGGCTACTTCGCAAAATGATGTTCAATACATTGCCAAATACTGGCAAACATTTAAAACTTCTAAAGGAACCATAGAAATTGAATTGTTCCGTGATGGACAATTGTATGTTACAGAGGTTCCATTGAAATAACCCAATCGAAGATACTGTATCCTGTAATAAAAAAAGTCTTTGTTGATTATATCCATTTCCGTAGAATTCCGTAGAATCATTTCGTCTGATAACAAGATAGAGTATAAACCGTAATCAATTAAGGACGATTAGAAAAGCAAACGGAGTATTGTGTGAACTTGAATCTACACATAAAGCCAAAGGAAAAACGTCAACGAATGGTTTTGAGAACTGTTTTGTTGTTATTGTTTTTTTTACTTTTTTTGGGGGGGCGTCTTTTTTCGCAAGAGGTGGCGTTGCGTGTTTTGCCGCAAAAAATGGTCAACACGCCGTATTCTGCTCAATACACTCCGCTTATTCATGATGCACCTGGGATGGCATCGACGGGAGTTTCTTTTTTTGAGACGGTTCAATGTGATTTTTATCCTGTCCATTTTGCGGAAAATCTCCGTTCTATTGCGCAATTGTGTGATCCGGAGATGTTGGAACTTTCTTGTTGGGCCAAGACGACTTTGCTTCATTTGGAGTCGGTGATTTTTTACATGAACCAAAGTAAACCGGTTCAGGCTTGGTCTCATTTGAAACAATTGGAAAAGTATGTTGTTGAGTTGGAAGCACTCCGAAAAACCTTGAAGGCGAAGACGACACAAACCGAATTATCTCAATCTCAGGTAGAGTTATTGCAATCGGAAGTCCAGGAATTGATTCCGACTGATGTGGCGCTTGAAGAACTTTTATTGGGATTGGAGCGTCGAATTATTCTTTGGGGGATGGCGATTCAGGCTGAGATAAATCCTTCATTTCCTATTTCGCAATATTTTGGTAAAAAGAGTGATGATGTTTTGCGTTTGCGAGAGCGGACACTTGCTGTTGAAAATTATTTTCTTAGTAAGAAATCGAAGGTGGACAATAATGAGGATATTGGTTTACTTTGGTGTGATTATCTTGATATGCGGTCATTTCTTGAGGAGTTGGAGGTATGCCGAAAGATGTTTTATCAGCCGAATCGTCGGGTTTCGACGCTTGTTTCAACGATTCCGGTTCCGATGCTTATTTCGTTTTGTGATCGGGCTAATGTTGTTTTGTTCCGGTTAACTGATCCGAATTTAACGGAGAGTCAGCGGCGTTATTTGAATGTTCCGGTTATTCTGGCATGGCGGGAAGAGTTATTGAATTGGTCGGCGGACACGGTGATGCCGATGAATTTTATTCGGGTGATGGAGCGGTTTGAGGAAACGGGCGGAATGAGTGATATGGAAACACTTTTCCGTTTGGCGACACGTCTTTCATTTTCGCGAACTGCTGTATTGCGGCAACTGGGTTTATTGACGAATGAGTTGTATGGTGGGCCGAATGTGAAGGTTTATATTTCAAAAGTGTTGATTAATCATTTGCTTCCGCCTTCTGAGCCGGAAGTGGCGATTTTCCGTGATGTTATTCAGCAGCAGCCGGTATTGGGTCGTCGTCGTACGGACACGGACATTGAGATGAATTTTATTCCGGCGGCGGATCGTCTTCTTCTTTCGTTGGATGTATCGGGAACGGTGAAAACGACTTCACGTGCTGATGCTGCGATTACCACACTTCTTACTGGGGGGCAAGCCGAATACGAGGCGCAAAAACAGATTGAGCTTACGGAAGACGGTTTTATTCTGGCGCCGTGTCGTGTTCAGGTTAGAAAAAACCGGTTGGAGCTTTTGAATTTCCAAACGGATTTTGATCGGATTCCATTGCTTTCCGGTTTGGTTCGCAATGCGGTTCGGAACCAATACGAGTTGCGTCAAACTGATGCTCAATCGGAAACGCAACAAAAAATTATGCGGCAGGTACGTGAACGGGTTAATCGGGAAGCGGAGGATCGGTTCCGGAAGTTTAATGAAAAATACCGTGAGTTGGTGGAAGAACTTTCGAGGGGTTTTGATTTATTCCTTGAAAAGAAAGATGCGAGAACGGAAGAGGATTGGCTTTTAACATCTTGGGCGGTGCGGGGTCAGGATTTTTTGAGCGGTAACACTCCGGCGCCGGCGACGTTGGCGGGTTCTTTTGCTGATTTGAAGGTACATGAATCGGTGATTAACATGTTGGTTGGTAAGTTGAATTTTGATGGTAAGGTGGCGGCGGTTGGGGAAATTCGTCGTGAGGTTGCCGAAAAATTCAATCATCCGCAATTTGCCGAGCTTGGGGAACATGATGATGTTCAGATTGCGTTTGCGAGATACAATCCGATTATTGTGCGTTTTATTGATGGTCGGATAGAGATTTCGATTGCGTTGGATTCGCTCAAGATTCAACGTCAAACGTATCGTAATTTCAAAGTGGTGGTACGTTATCGTCCGGTGGTAACGAATGGGAATGAACTGGTATTGAAGCGTGATCCGGTTATTAATCTTATCAATGTTCTACGTGGTCAACTTGTATTGCGAACGGCATTTACAACGATTTTTCCGCCTAACAAATCTTTTTCATTGAAGCCGAAATTTCTTGAGAATGATTTACGTTTTTCTGGTTTAACGACGGGTCATTGCCGTCTTGAAAAGGGTTGGTTTGCTGTGGCTCTGATTGCCGATTGATAGTGGATAGTGGAAAGTTGAGAGTTGATAGTGGATAGTGGATAGTGCCGCAAGCGGATTACTACCAAAA
>JAITIZ010000700.1 GCA_031279215.1 Planctomycetaceae bacterium | reverse complement strand
GGACGAGGGGTGAGGAGGCGTAGAAGCAAGGTATGAGCATAATGAGACACAAAAAGGAGAAATCCCGAAACAGAATAGGGCTAAACCTAAACCGATACGTCCCTCGACTACTCTACGCGTAGGAAAAAGATCATGGCGGGGCAAGCCCCACAGTTAACGACGGGGTTTACCCCCATGAGAGTTGTTACAAAATAAAAATTCCACTGATATATTACAAAAAATAAAAAACGAATTTTAAAGTGTAATTGGTATAACTATCAACTATTAACTACCAAAAGTTGTTGGGCGTTTTGGGCTGTTGTTTGGGCAATCTCTTTGAGGGGTGTACCGCGCAGTTCGGCAAGACGATGGGCAACCATTACCGCTAATGTCGGTTCATTTCGCTTGAGTTTGCCCCGAAACGGATGAGGCGTCATGTACGGTGAATCCGTTTCAATAAGTAAACGATCCGCCGGTACTATTTTGGCAGATTCCCATAACGGTAAAAATTTAGCGTTCCGATAAGTTACCGAACCGGCAAAACTAATGTAAAAACCAAGTTCAATACACTCCATCGCCTGTTTCGGTTCACCACTAAAAGCATGAATAATTCCAGTAAGTTTGTTTGCTTCGACCGCCCGCCGAAGAATCGGAAGCATCGCATCCCAAGCATCACGACAATGAATTTGAATTGGTTTCGCTGTTCGTACCGCCAGGTCAATGTGCCGCTGTAATGCAGCAATTTGCTGCTCCATCGGTGTGTAATCCCAATACCAGTCAAGTCCCGTTTCCCCAATCGCAACAACAAAATCACTATACGCTAATTCCGTAACTACTTTCCAATCATCGTCTGTTGCCCTCACCACATAATTAGGATGAATCGCAACAGCCGCATGAAAAAATGAAAAACGTTTCGATAACTCCGTACAACGATAACTCGATTGAGCATCAATCCCCGGTAATAAAACTCCAGTTATTTCAATCGGTTGATCTAAAAGTTCCTCGAAAATAATAGGCAATGTTCCTGATTCAAGACGCCCAATTACTGTGTCAAAATCGTTTGAAAACGCATCCAAGTCAAGATGTGCATGAGTATCAAATATCGGAATCATCTGAATAAGAACTCCTGTTATTTTTTTCTAATTGTTGTGTCAAAATTATGTTAAAACAATATTAAAACAATATTAAAACAATAGTATGCAGAAACAAATATTATCCGGTATTGGTTTTAACGGAACAAAATCAACATCAGAATAATACCAAGAAATATTGTAAAAGACAAGACTTTTTGATCGGTTCCCATTGATGACAACCATGTCTTCCGCACAAGAAAAAATAGTAAAGCAGAAAGAAGTAATACCAGTACACCAAGAAAACCTAAATACAATCCAATCAATGTTCCTGAAATCATTCGGGAAATTATGTTCGGATTATTGAACGATTTTTCTGAAAAAAGAACAGCAAGCAGAAAACACAATATTATACAGAAGATCAGAGTACCTAATACAATAAATTCGTCGCCTTTTTTAGAATAAATTATGATATCAACAAACAAAGGATTATGCAAAAAATGTTGAATAAAATACGGCATTATGGGAGCAGGAACGGCAACCGGAATAAAAAGCCGCCAAGGAACCGGTTTGCCTTCCTGTTCGATAAATCCGGCAGCTAAAAATGTAACAACAAGACCGGAAAATGTCAATACAAAATAGATCATTTGTATTATCGAAATATCTTCGTTGCGATATATAATCAACAAAGAAATGATTCCGAAAATACAACCGCAAAGAGCCTCGATAACCGGATAACGGATACTAATTGGTTCTTTGCAATCACGGCATTTTCCGCAAAGCATGAGCCAACCAAACACCGGAACATTATCGTACCAACGAATCAGATGATTACATCTCGGACAATGTGAAGGCGGATCGGAAAGACTCTTGCCTCGCGGTAACCGATAAATCACTACGTTCAAAAAACTCCCAATACACATTCCAAACAACGTCAGCCAAATCAACGAACCAAATATGATAACCGGATCAGAATCAATCATGATATTTGTAACTATTCACAAATTAGTAAGGTAAGAGACCTTGCAATGTTGTATCGGCAGGGTCCGGAATTTTGTACTCAATTGTTTTTTGTTCGGATTTACCAATACTGATATTGCCCAATGCCGGGTCCCAAAGCCAAACCCATTGGCGTAATTCATCACGAGGCATAATAATTCGATGCAAAACATGAGTACGCTTTTGCTTAACGTAACCGCCGGAACGATCTTCAAATTGCCAAATTTCAAAACGTAGTGTTGCGGAATTTTGATCGAGTGTGGTCTGAATATCCCGCAACAACATCACAAGAGCTCGAATTTGTTTGGGTCTGACTTGACCTTTTTTGTAACTTCCGCCAATATAAAGCGGAATAACTTTGTTTTCGTAATGTTTCGATTCGCGAATAGTTTTATCAACCCATTTTCGGTTTTCTTCATCTTGAACAGTTTCTTTTTTACCGTCATTGTCCCGATCACACAAAACTTCAGCATCAGGCGGGAAAAATTCCTCAAAATCAAGTACCGGAGCATAACGCCAACCCTCAAAACGCTGTTTGCTTCCGCCTTTGATAATAATCAAATCATAAACTCCCGGCAAAATAGATTCTATAACCCATTTTCCATTACCTTTGTTGGCAGCACGAAAATCTGTCCACGGTTCATTGATTTTTGGAGCTTCCGCCCGCTCTTTGGCAACACGCACAGAACCATCCGCTTGTTTCGGCAAACCATCCAAATCCCAACGATATATCGCCCCAACAAATGTAACATCATTATATTCGCCGCCTAATTGAACCGTTAATCCGCCGGCATCAAGACGAGAAACAAATAAAAATAAAACAAAAAATAATAAAGAAATCGCCAACCTTTTCATAATAATATCTCTCCTTAATCTCAAATTTTAAATTTCGTAATATCTCCGCGAAATTTCCTTAATCTCTTATGTTTTCTAAGTCCCGCAGGGACGAGATCGTAAGTTGCGCTGCGCTACACCTACGGTTATGCATTTCACACCCCTAGCAGGGTTAAAAGCAAAAAACAAAAATTCCACTGATATATTACTAAATTTCTAATTTTGTAAATTATACTTCTTACATTCATCAATTTAATTTTTCAAGTTCATAACCCATGGTAAGATTTCATTGTCATTTCCGTAAAAACACCAATTCACCTAAATGTTACAATGAATCGGATTTACAACAGTGAGTGAAAACCTTTCGGCGAAATATTGTCCGCCTTACGAAAATTCCGCTAAATAATTACCGTTCATTGAACGAAAAATTATAAAAAAAACTATCGCCGGGCAGCCCAATGTACCAGATTTCGTACTAAATTTTGAAATGCTTTCACTTCAAAATCTTTTTGATGTCCAAGTGCCGTAAAAGCAATACGGGTTTTACCATGCATGCGTGTCCATGTCAGCGGACGGTTTTTTTGTTGCGGGGACGAAGCGGTTTGGTAAATTGTTGTATCGTCTTTAACCGGATCAGTAAAGTACAAAGAACCAATACTATGCCAACGATCCGGAACAACATCTTTCAGAATAGGCGAATCGGATTGTGTTGTTACATTTTCAATATCACTGCCAAGTTCATCTTTTCCGTGACCGTAATAATTGCCGCCAAGAATATCACGATCAAATTCCGCCCAATTTTCACTGTCTTTCGGCAAAATTTTTGCTTTCGATTCAAAAGCATGGCACGCAGTTCGCAACCCGACAAGACCACGACCGGAATTAACAAATTCCTTGACTTTCGCAAGTTGTTCCTTCGGTAACGCAAGACGTCGAACATAAATAACAAGAACATCAGCTTTGTCCAATACCTCAATATTGGAAAAATCCGCCGCACCATGACCATGCAGAATGACAACATCCCAACCATTTTCCTTGCCCAATTGTTGCATTAAGGGCGGGAGAAGTTTGTCAGCATCATAATGATCATCGCTTACCATGACCGCAACAAGAGGTTTTTTCGTTCCATCTTCCGGCAATTGAGCATAAAGCGGAACCAAAAAACATAATAACAATAAAAAAGTTCCAAAAATAAATCGCATAGAAAACTCCTAAATAAACTATTTGAAAAAGGTTAATTGTTCAACAGAATTTTTATTTGAACCATATTGATAACATGAAAATAGTACAAGATCAAGAGGCAGGTAAATATTTTCCCAAAGGAGTTGTGTTGTAATTGTCTATTGGGAACTTCTAAAAACCTAATGTAAAAAATTTATTGTTAGAAGGAACGCGGTCGTCTCGACTGTATTTTTAGGCGTTTTTTGTAAAAAAAACAGGGTAGGCGAGACGCCTGCGTTCCTCCTAATATATTAGTTTTTAGAAGTTACCACCAATTTTTTATATTTTTTGTCTATTCTTCCTTTTTTTGTTTCGTTAATTTCGTGATCTCAAAAATAATCCTTGAAAATCCACGAAGATCGAATCTCTGCGAAAATCGCTGGACGAAAATCTGCGTAAATCTGCGCAATCTGCGGACCAAAATAGACAACTACGCAAATGATTACCGAAGTAAATAGAGTTAAGTCGGCTACGACTATCTTGTGTAAATCAGCGTAAACAATTATAATCATGTCATATCTCAATGTGTTTTAAAATTCGGTTTTCGTTTTTGACAGGATCATTTTTTAATAGGATAAACAAAGAGTTACAGGATTTTTGGTAAAAACACTCGACAATATGTTTCAATAAAACCCAATTTTAGAGTGTGATGAATTAATTTGCCAAACAATTTTTAACCTTCAATTTTAGTGAATGAAAGGAGAACTTAAATTATGCCGATTACATTACCTCCCATCAACCGCCGTCATTTTATAACAGGAACATTAAGCGGAACAGCTGCATTATTATTCCATCCGGTTTGGAGTGCCGAACCGGAAATACAATCACAAGATGTTTGGGCGTTTCTTTCCGATACCCATATTCCCGGAAATCGAAATCAAACCGCCGGAACCCCTTCAATTAACCCCGTTGAACATCTTATCAAAATTCGCAACGATATTCTTTCCGGTAACATCGGAAAACCGTATGGTCTTATTGTGAGTGGAGATTGCGTTTATCTACACGGTTTGCCGGATGATTACAAAACACTGCTCGAAGAATTTATGCCGTTTCGTGAAAAGGGATTATCGGTTCATTTTGTGATGGGTAATCACGATAACAGGCAAGTATTTCTCAATGCTGTGACTCAATCAACCGGAATAAATACTCCGCCAATAATTCCCACTCGGCTTCATTCAATTGTTGAAACACCCAAAGTTAATTTTTTCCTTCTTGATTCGTTAGAAAAAACAAACCATACGCCCGGTCTTTTCGGTGAAGAACAACTCCAATGGTTAGCCGATGAGTTGGATTCCCGTAAAGATAAACCGGCAATTCTTGTTGGGCATCACAATCCCGATTACTCCAGAAATATTGTTAAGGCTCCCGGCGCACTTCAAGATACGACCGCATTCTTCGAACAAATTCGGGAACGTAAACAAGTTAAAGCCTACTTTTACGGACATACCCACGCCTGGAAAACACTTCGAGTAAACGGTATTCACATGATCAATATTCCCGCAACAGCCTGGCGATTCGACCAAAATCAACCCTTCGCATGGGTTTTATTGACCTTAAAAGATAACGGAATGTCATTGACTCTTCGCTCTATTGATCCTGAATATCCGAAACATAATGAAATTATCAATCTCGCATGGCGGTAATGCGGCGTTTTCTCCCGATGATACTCGATGATACTTTCAAACGTAATTGTCTATTTTCGTCCGCAGATGACACCGATTTACGCAGATTTACGCAGATTTTCGTCCGCCAATTTTCCTGATCATTACGGAATTACATTTCCAGTGTTCCGACAATTTCCGCAACATTTTTAACACCTAATTCATTGAGGGCGTTTGGTAATGCCTCTAGGATTTGTATTGTTGCAGTTGGGTTATAAAAATTAGCAGTTCCGATTTGGACGGCGGATGCTCCTGTTACGAAAAATTCCATGACATCATCAATTGTTTCAATTCCTCCAATACCAAGAATTGGAATTTTTACGGATTTAAAAATCTGCCGGACACAACGTAATGCAATTGGTTTGATTGCCGGACCGCTCAATCCGCCAAAACCATTGCCAATCCGTGAACGGCGCTTACGCCAATCAACCGACAAACCAAGACAGGTATTGATTGCCGAAATACCATCCGCACCGCCTTGTTCCGCTCCACGCGCCACCACACCAATATCATGAACATTGGGCGATAACTTGACCAAAACCGGAAGCAATGTACTATGACGAAATGTCGAAACAATTTTCTCACATAATTTCGGGTCTGTTGCAAAATCAATTCCCCCGCTCACATTCGGACAAGAAACATTGAGTTCGACCGCATCAATTCCTGTTACCAACCCAAGTTTTTCGCCAAAAATCAAACATTCTTCCGTATTTTTAGGAGCAATACTGATAATAATTTTCGTACCAAGAGTTTTGAAATACGGCAATTTATTACTCAAAAAATCATCAATTCCGTCGTTATCCAAACCGATTGAGTTGAGCAATCCCGATGCGGTTTCGACAGTTCGCGGCGGGAGATTACCGGGTCGCGGATTGAGTGTAACTGTTTTGGGAATGATACCGCCCAACCGCGATAAATCAAATACCCCTTCCATCTCATAAGCATAACCAAATGTTCCAGACGCCGCTAAAACCGGATTTGAAAAAGTCAATGAACCAAACATGAATTAAGAAAATTGGTAATATCTCAGTGGAATTTTTGTTTTTTATATTAGCACCCAATTTTAAAGGGTGATGAATATAAATATTATCAAAATTTTCGCGGCCGTATTTTTCCCTGAACACGCAACGGTAATCCTTGTATTCTCAGAAAACCGCCGGCATCGTCTTGATTATAAGCACCGCCGCCTTCCATTGTGGCAATTCCCTCATCATACAAACTGTTTTCACTTACCCGATTTTGAACAGTTATATTGCCCTTGTAAAGATTGAGGACAACTTCACCGGTAACCGGTTGTTGTGCTTCTTTGATGAAAGCAAGCAACGCATCCATTTTGGCGTGATACCAGAAACCATAATAAACCATCTCCGCAACCTCCGGCGAAAGACGATCACGAAGATGCATTAAATCACGATCAAGAGTTAATTGTTCAATATACCGATGAGCATTGTATAAAACCGTCATGCCAGGCGCTTCGTACACCCCGCGGCTTTTCATACCAACAAACCGGTTTTCCACCATGTCAATCAACCCAATACCGTTACGACCGCCAATCCGGTTGAGTTCCTTGACAACACCAATCGCATTCTTTTTCCTGCCGTTAACCGAAACAGGAATTCCGTTTTTAAATGTTATGGAAACTTGTTCTACCCGGTCCGGCGCACGCTGCGGTGTAACACACATTCCAAATTCAACAGACTGAATCCCATTCACCTCCAACTTCTCAAGAATCCCCGCCTCATAACTAATATGAAGACAATTCTCATCACTACTGTACGGTTTTTGAAGTGTCGCTTTTACCGGAATTTTTTTCTTGTTGCAATATTCAATTAACTGAGTTCGCCCCGGAAAAGTTTTGCGAAATTTTTCGTTGCGCCACGGAGCAATGATTTCAATATCAGGATTCAATGCTTCGGCGGCAAGTTGAAAACGGCATTGATCATTACCTTTTCCGGTTGCGCCGTGGGCGTAAGCGGTTGCGCCGACTTCACGGGCAACCTGAAGGCAAACCTTTGAGATAATCGGACGAGCAATCGATGTTCCAAGCAAATAAACCCCTTCATATTTCGCCTGAAATTGCAATATCGGAAACGCAAAATCACGGCACATTTCATTTTGTACATCAATAATCCGCGCCGAAACCGCCCCGATTTTTTCGGCTTTGTCAAGAATGGTCTGCCGGTTCTCGCACGGTTGACCAAGATCAACATAAACAGCGTGAACCTCATAACCTTGATCAATAAGCCAACCCAAAATAACCGATGTGTCAAGACCCCCAGAATACGCCAATACACATGACTTCTTCATAATCATAACAAAATTGAATGTTAAAATTGAAAATTAAACGTTAAACTAAAAAATTATTTCCGGCGGTTTCAAAACAATCATTGTGTTAAATTTCTGCCGGTTATATTACCTATTTTTTTATGTTCTTATCTTCGTCCGCTGTTGTTACGCTGCGATGACGATTGGGAATGACGTACAATATTACTTTTGACTAAATGGTAAATGGCTTCATCCCAACTCGGAATATTTTTATGGAGTTGCGTCAAATCGTTTTCCTCATTTGAAATTACTTTTGTTTCAAAAATATCGGTTGTTTCTTCAGACAACGAACGATAATCCCGTGTCGAAGTATTTTTTTCCATGTTTCTCCCTCTCCGATGTTTACTGTAAGAATGTTTGGTAAATTTCGATTCCTCTTCAATATCCCATGTTGTTTTATCATTTTCCAAATAAGAAGCCGTTTCTAAAGAGTTTTCCTCATTGTCTAATTTTGTAACATATTGTTCCGGTTTTCCTTCACGCGGCTCAAACCTCGCTCCGCGCCGTCCGCGTTCCCGAACCAACTCACGCGGTTTGTCTTCCGTTTCCGCCCTCTCAAAATATTCGTCACTTGATGTAAAAGATTGTTCCTTTTCAATATCCAAACTCCACGAAAATGTCTCACTGTGATCGTCTAAATGATCATAATACTCCTCGTGTTGTTTTTCCGAATAGTTTTTATTTTGCCCTCTTAAACCAACATCCTCCGATGCCGCCAACTCCTCCTTCAACTCATCCTGCTCTTCCTCATTGAAAATAAAACGTAATCGTTTTTCCGCATCTGTAGCATAATGTTCCGTTTCCATAAGATTTTTCAACACGGTTGATTCTTCGGATTCGGGGGTTGGTTCGTCAAACATGGACGGTAACTCGCGAAATGAGTGTTTTTTATGTTCATGAGAATATTTCGTCCGTTTATTAGAATCATGATTAGAATCACGATTAGAATCACGATTGGAATCACGGTTGGAATCACGATTGGAATCACGATTAGAATCACGGTTGGAATCACGATTAGAATTACCGGATTGTTCTGTATTCTTGTCCGTTTTAATTGCTGTTGCAGAATCATCAGACCATTGCCCAAGCGAAGCCGATGAATCCGATGAATCCGATAAATCCGAAGAATCCAAGTTTGATTGAGATTGGCAAGTACTCAACGCCCCAACCTGAGACGCAATTTTCGACCACGGATCCAATATATTGACAATCGCTTGAGTATGTTCTTCTGTACAAATTGTTTTTTCAGGAGATTTTTCAATGTCTGAAAACGTATTGTTCATATTGAAACGAGTTGGTTCTTTTTCTTGTTGTGTTGTTTGGTCAGGAACAACAGGAACTTTCTCCTGTTTGTTTGAAGTAAAAGATTTACCAATTAACGAAGGTGATTTTATTTCTTCAACAACAGCAGCAGATTCCAACGGCTTTTTTTGTGAAATTCCCAGTAAATTGATTTTCGGAAACCGTTCAAAAAACTTCTTTTTTATTTCCTGTTTTATTTCCTTTTTTATGTCTTGTTTTTGTGAGAAGGGCAAAACTTCTTCTGAGATATTTTTTGTTTCTTCTTCTTTTTCCAGAAGTTTTTGGGCGAAAGAATCCGGTTCAGAACCAAAAACGTTTTCCTTACCAATATCCAATGAATTGGTAATTTGTTCCGGCTGATTGTCCGCAACTGTTTCCGGTTTTTTTTCCGAAACTGAAATCTCCGATGAATCCAAAATTTCCGAATCCAAAACTTGTTCCGAATCCGAATTTTCCTGATTACTAACTCCAATTTTAGAAGCAAGTTCTGACCAGTGATCTTCGGAATGAATATTTCTTTTCATATAAAACCTCACGAAAATAATAAATTAATGTTTTGTCGTTAAATAATTAAACGATAATTGGTAGTTCAAAAGTTCGGCAATATGTTACCAAAACGATTTTTTGAGATTGAGTTGAGTAAAGGTTGTTTTGTGTTTATGAGTGCCGATTTTATGAGTGTAAAAGAGTACAAAAGTATATCTGATTTTTTTAACAAAGAAAGAAGTAAAGGGTTATGGATTAAATTTCCTTTCGGAATATTTTTCCGGTATCGATTTGGTTCCAGAGGAGTGATCTTAGGAGCGGGTACATGGAAACAGAATCTTCATCAACATGAGCTTCAATTTGTCTAATTTGATTTTTACCAACCAGATAACGGAGCATTTCGGCAAGCGTGTAAGCAGCAACACCTTGACGATAAAAATCAGGATGAACCCGAATATCCATCAGACCAGCATCCCAAGTTCCTCCGTATAAAACCTGCGCTTCGTCAATATCGGGATTGGCAATACGCACCCGAATTCGAGCAACCGGACGGCGTGTGCTTAAAAACGCAATCGCTTCAATCCATTCAAAATTCGCATAGGAACAAGCATCCCACCAAGTTTTCGGTTTGGGAGTTTCATTAAATTCGACATCGAGTTTGGAATGCCATTGAACCATCGCTGAAGTCATTGGCGGAATATAGTCGAACAAATCCAGATGAAATCGAGCGGTATTTTTAAAAATCTGATACCCCATTTCCAAAAAAACCTGAATCAAATATTGATCAGAATCAAAAAAAGCAATCGGTTCGCTTCCCCCGTAAAACCCAACATAAAACGGAGCCGAAGGCCGCGGAGAACCGCCGTAAATTTCCTCAACTCCTTGTTCGGCAAGATAATGTTCTGCGGTATGCAGCAAGGCACGGGCTGTTCCCCAAAGATCATGGTAAGACGGATCAACACAGAGAAAACAAATATGAGCAGAACGACTGTTCAAACTAAAACCATCCGCATTCGGCGCAAGTGTGGTATGAATATAACCAACCGGCTCCTGATTCTCAAACGCAAGAAGAATCGAACGGCGATCCCAAAATGGAATACCAAGCGTTTGCATTTGAATCGTATTCATGGAAAGCGGCATTAACCGAGTTCTAGTTCCTTGCTGTTGACTCTTTTTCCAGAGTGATAACAAACGCGGAGGGTCCTCATTGCGGTATGGACGAATTGTCAACATAAATAATCGAAAACTGTACGGCTAACAAACGACCCTTTAATTAAAATCGCAATTCAAAGCAGTTCAAAATAAGCATATCAGATCATTTGATTTTGACAAGACCAAAAAATAGTTAATAGTTAATAGTGAATAGTTAATAGTGTCGCAAGCGGATTATTGCCGTTTGGATAGTAATCCGCTTGCGACAACTATTCACTATTCACTACCAAAGTTGCGTCGCGGGGTACTCGCCAACTTGCCCCTGTTGACGAACGGAAATTGAAAACCAACAGCGTACAACACAATAACAAACCTAACAGGGTGCGACCGTATGTGAAAACCCTTCAGCGAAAGGTCGCCTAACTCTTAAATCGGAACGACTACAAATTTCAAATATTCAAAAAAAACAATTGATAACAGAATAGTTAATAGTGCCGCAAGCGGAATTATTATCCAAACGGCAATAATTCCGCTTGCGACAACTATTAACTATTCACTATTAACTATTAACTACCAAAGAATTATTCGCCTCGTAATTTGATATTATAGACTGTTAGTCTTTCACGAATTTCTTTCAAACTGGTAACACCAAAGTTTTTACATTCGAGTAATTCGTCGGCAGTTTTACGGACAAGTTCGCCGATTGTTTGAATACCAAGCCGATTCATACATTTTCTCGCCCGAACAGAAAGATTCAAATCGGTAACCGGACGTAACAAAATCGCTTGCTCATCAGGACTAAGACTTTCAATCTCAACCGCTTCCTGTATTTGTTTATCGGTTGCAAATTGCCCAAGACGAAGCCCCTTAAGTGCCAACATCTCACGAATTTCAACCAAACTGGTTTCACCAAAATTTTTACTGTTGAGCAATTCTTGTTCTGTGTGAGCACAAAGATCGCCTAGTGAAGCAATTCCCATTGATTTCAGACAATTTCGGCTTCGTACCGAAAGTTCAAAATCAGAAACCGGAAGACTCAATATTTGGCTCATTCGATCTTTTTTCCGTTGAGCTTCTTCGTCAATGTGCATTTCACTGGAGGCTTTGGCATCTTTTAGAAAGAGTCGGGCTTTGGGGCTGTTCGGATAAGCATCGAGAATCCGTTGATAACAAGTGATGGCTTGATCATATTGTTCTAAATCTTCGTAGAGCAATCCAAGATTGAATAAAGCTCCAACATTGGCAGGAAAATACGCAACCGATCTTTTGTACAAATCCAGAGCCTCTTCGTCATATCCGCCGCGTTCCCGCTCCAACGCCAATCCAAACAACGCTCCGGCATGATTTTTATTGGCAGCAACCGCACGCTCGTACAACTTAACAGCTTCATCCAAATTACCATACATCGCAACAGTTGCTCCGCGTTGATACAGATATTCTGCCGTTTGTTCAATCGCCCCGGACAATTTGTCCAATTCTTTAAGACTGTCCTCCAGTTGACTTTTGTAGCGATAAACTTCTGCCTTACCAAGACAGCAAATATCAACACTGTATCCCGCTTTTTGGGCAAGATCATAATATTTCAGAGCATCATCGTATTGCTGCAACGCAAAAAAAGACCGAGCAAGATAATACAACGCCAATGCCCCGCTATCACCTTTTTTAAGAGTCGACACCGAATGTTCATATCTTCCTGCCAAGTAAAGACTGATTCCAAGACGAACCCGACCCGCCGGACTAAGTTCGTCACGCAATTCCTTCATCTCTAACTCATTGATCGCCTCACATAGAACCTCGAATTGAGTAAAATCATAACTAACCGCATGAGTCAAACGTTCCGTTTCAATCGGACCAAAGGGTCCATCAAACAAAATTGTTTGTTTCAAATCAAATTCCGAAGTCGATGTGACCATAATATTTTTCCTTACAGGGAGATAATTTGATGTTTTAGTGGAACTGAAATTTTACTAAAAAATTCCATTTTCTGAACTATTTTCTGAACTATATTATTTTATTTCAAAACCATCCGGCAACAAAACATAATGAAAACAATAGACAAAAAAAGAAATTTTAAATTTAGGATTGAGTATAGTATCATTTTTTTACTATTTTTGCAAGGGGTAAGGTTTCGAAATGCCGAACCGCAAAATAACAAATTTTCCTCTTGCCGAAAAAAAACGTATTTTGTATGATTCGGCAATTATGGGCAATCGTACTTATTTACAAGTTGTATTGTGAATGCTATGAGCGGTTGTTTTAACGGCGGTCAGTTGAATTTCTCTTCTGACCTTATTTTCCAAACGTATTACGAAAAAATAACGAAAGGAACATTCATGTCTAGTGTTGACAATACCAATTCCTATTTGAATCTATTGAATTCCAATTATTCGACTTCCACAAACTCAGATCGAATGAATGATCTGACGATGGCTGATTTTATCAAAATGATGACTGCCGAATTACAAAATCAAGACCCGACAAATCCAATGAGTAATACCGATATGCTTTCACAAATCGGACAAATCCGGTCAATTACGTCCAATGACAAACTTTCGTCAAGTATTGAAGCGTTGACACTTGGGCAATCTCTCTCAACAGCGTCAAGTTTAATCGGAAAAAATGTAACCGGTTCCGACAAAAATGATAACCCCATCAGCGGGAAAGTGGACAAAATTACTATTGAAGACGGTGTAACATCATTACATATTGGTTCGTCGGAAATCACAATCAGTAGTATTAAATCAATTGATAGTTGATGTCGGCTTCATGCAGTCATTATCTTAATGTTGTAACAATTTGTGTTGTAACAATTCCAAAGGTAACGGTTTATTTTAATAACCTTTCACTGATGATTGATTTTATTTTCTTCCATTCTGAAAGGACAGCCTGAATTTCAGATTGACGATTTTAGTTTACAAATTTTATTAATCATCAATCTGAAATTCAAAAAAGAGTAATATATCAGTAGAATAATTGTAGATCACAACCATAGTAGCCCCGAAAGGGCGATAGGAAATTTTAAACGGTTCGTTCTTTAATCATCTTCCCGTTGCCCTTTCAGGGCGTTGGGATGGGAGGGGGAACTTAAACCCGCCCCGTTGGGGCGGGCTATAATACT
>JAITIZ010000587.1 GCA_031279215.1 Planctomycetaceae bacterium | reverse complement strand
AAAACTCTTTTGCCGTGCAGTCATGCGGCAAAAGCAATGTGTCTGATGCGGAATGTGGATCCGTATCAATTTTGGCTCTCACAACAAGAGATTTTTTAATTTTTTTCAAGGAGATTTACAATGAGATTGTTTTTAAACTTTATTTCAATGTTATTAATTACCATTAGTAGTTATGTCATTGGAAGTGACTTTGATGGAATGTTTGTTGATACACACGAGACTGTTTCATTGATGGCAGGTTGTAGCCAGTACAAAGGCGATGGAATGGTAACGCAAACGGTGTGTACCAGTTGTCAAGGTTCTCGATCAGAGCCTATCGTAGAGAATGCGACTATGAATGGAAAAGATTCTGAAGATAGGAAATGTAAGACTGGGAGTACTTGTACTTTTGAAAAGCTTTCCAGTGATGGTTGTCATGGTGGAGCTTAACTCCATAATTGCTTTGTTGATCTAAAAATAATATATGGGAATTTCTAAAAACATGTTTCCTAAAAACTTCGCCATTGAAAAATAAGAATTATTGACAGATTTTTAAATGAAACATAAGGTTTTTAGAAGTTCCTTATAATTTTAACTTATATGGAGATTATAATCACATGTATAATATTTTATTTCAACAATTAATTGGTTTGATTTTTGTATTTTTTTGTTGTTGTACATTTATTCCTGAAAAAGCAGGATATGCAGATGTAATGATTCCTGCAAAGGAGGATTTAGTACAAAAATTTCAGCTGGCTTCTCATGTTTTTACTGATAGTTCAGATTCTTTTTTTATTAGTATTTTAACTTCGAAAATTGAGACTCTTGTTCCTAATGAAGAAAATATTTCTTACCAAATTAGAACGGTGCTTGCTCGCCACCAACAGCAATGGTTGGCTAGAACAGAAGTTTTAGATTCCGGTTTGCAATCAAAAAAGACAAAACCTTATTTCGAATTATTTTTAACTCAAAAAGGCCAGGTTTTACAATGGACATCAGATAATATGACTTGTCAAATTCGTCCTTTTTCAGAAAGTAATATCTATCTTTACTGGGACTACACACGGTATCTTGGTCTTAATGTGTACAAATCAATTGCCGAATCAAATAATATTTCTTACAAAGATCTTTGCCTTATAGCCAAAAGTAATCCAGTTTTGGTAATGTTAAATGATCCATTTATTGATGAAACATTGGTAGTAAACGCAGAACAATATACCGTTCATCCTAAACCGGAAAAAATTGATGGATTTGATTGTTGGATTGTTGAATGGTCTGGAATGGATAAAATGTGGATTGATATTGAACACGGATTTTTTGTACGTAAAAGAATTGTTCATTTTTCTCCAGATAGTCCTATTAAACAAGTTGTTTATAATAAAGATTATCAATTGATTAAAGAGGGATTATGGTTACCTTATACTCAAATAGTTGAAGAATATGCCAATCCCGAATACAAACCGCAATCACTTTTGGGAAAACCGATTAGACGTATCCACTATAAAGTCGAAAAAATTGATATGGATCATACTGATGTATCAATTTTTAATGTTACGGTTCCAGGAGGAACTTATGTGATTGATAGTATTCGTAAAATGGACTTTATTGTTGCAGAAGATGATACCGATCCTTTTGCTGAACCAATTGACTTGGCATCCTCCAAACTTAGTTCTCATAAGTATCGAGCAATTGTTATTATTGTTGTTGATATCGTTTTATTATTGTTACTGTGGTATTTTATCTCAAAATCAAAAAGAAAAAATAAATCCTCAAATAAATATTCCTCTGCTGGAAATGTTTTCTTTCTTTATGTTGCTTTGTTTGGAATTCAAGGGTACGCATCTGATGTAACTCCTCATAATAAAAGTGAGTGGGATTTTGCCCCTCAATGGAGGGAACGAGGAGATTGTGCTATTAACTCTCTTTTTATGTTATTAAAAATAGAGGGGAAAAATGTGAAATTGGAAGATTTGAAAGCATCTGTTAAAATTGATCCAGAACATGGTAGCTCATTTAATACTCTTAAAGAAATCGCATCTCAATATGGGTTAGATACAAAAATTCGATTTGTAAAACCCAATGATTTATCACGTCTCACTGGTCCTTATATTGTTCATGGTATAACAAGTATAGAAAAAAATATTGGGCATTGTTTAGTAATAATTGACTACGATAAAACACATAAGAATTTTGTAATTATTGATCCTATTTTGGGAAAATATGAGCGAAAACATGAAAATATTGTCAAACAAGGGTTTAGCGGCTATATTTTAATGCCATGCCTTTCGACAGCCCGATTTTGGGACAAAATAGCAGGAGTTTCACTTATTGTTACTGGTTTGTTTACTATTGGAATATTGTTACAATATAATTTAGATAAAACGTTTCAAATGTACCCATCTTACAAGACAATAAGGTTAATTATACAAATAATTTTCAAAATTTAAACTTTTAATTTGGATTTATTATGTGATAACATGAGCAATCATACTTATTCTGAATACTCCCTTAACAATTCATCTATTGAACAAAAAATTCCCAAATCTTTTGTTGAAAAAAACTGGGGTTATCTTGTTATTTTTCTTTTAATTGTAAACATTTTCTATTTTTTCTGTTATAATCCCAATTTACCATACGCTCTTTCGTATTCATTTTGGTACGCTGATTTTCGTTACTGGTCGGATTGGATTTCGGGTTGTTGCTGGCTTGCTTTGGCATGGGCTGTTGTTTCAACATTATTATCGTTACTTATTCCGAAAAATGAAAAGTGGCTTTTTCTTTTACGGCGTTCATTTTTTCAAAAATTGAACGGTTTACTTTTTGTGTTTTTGCTTGGGTCAATCTGGTACCATTATGCAACGTTACCGCTTACAACGATTTTTGAACCAATTACTTCACCGGTTACGAATTACATTTACAAAAATTATACACTTCCGCTTGCCGATTACTACACAACCAGTGAAGGTTCTAATCCGATGTTGTTACCAATAATTGCGGGCATTACTCTTATTGTTGTACTTGCAACATGGAGAATTTTGTATCATTACAGGCGTTGGAAACGTTCAAAAATATCAGGGACAACAAAAATATCTGAAACAACAGACGCAACGAATAAAACTGAAACAACAAAGACAACA
>JAITIZ010000508.1 GCA_031279215.1 Planctomycetaceae bacterium | reverse complement strand
TCGCTTGGCGGACAAACTGTTCCTGCAAAATGGGAACAAAAGGGAGCGAATGTGCTGGTATCCCTGCAAAACCGCAAGACCGTCAAAACCGGAGAACGGTTTGTAGTGGAGTTTCAGATATCTGAATAGAAAAGAACTACGCCGCTGGCATAGCCCTGTAAAAGTTTACGTACGTGAATCACTCAGCCACGCACATAAACTATTCATCAGGATGTAGCAATTTGCGGCGAAAGGTTAGCAGTATTGTTTTAGTTTCAGTTATTATTTTGCAGCTGAGGAACAACCTGATTTGTTTCTTTATTTGTTTTGTCGTTTTCGTTCCGATTCATTGAGAATTATCTTACGCATGCGCTGGAAATGCGGCGTTATTTCTACATATTCATCGGCTTTGATATATTCGAGCGCGTCTTCAAGACTGAAAATCACAGGTGGTGCAAGCGCAACTTTTTCGTCGGAACCGGAAGCACGCATATTAGTCAGTTTCTTCGATTTCGTAACGTTCACAACAAGGTCACCTTCCTTTGTATGTTCACCCACGACCTGACCTGCATATACTTCTTCGCCCGGAGCAATAAAAAATCGTCCGCGCGACTGCAGGTTGTTAAGTGCATAAGCAAAAGCCATACCCGTTTCCATTGCTATTATCGATCCGTTTTGACGCCGTTCGATGTCGCCTTTCCACGACTGAAATTCCAAAAAACGATGAGCAATGATGGCTTCTCCGGAAGAAACAGTAAGTATTTGATTATTGATTCCTATAATTCCGCGCGAAGGAATATTAAATTCGAGAAAGGTACGTTCGCTCTTGCTTTCCATTGCAATCATTTCTCCTCTGCGGCGCGTTACGATATCGATAACTTTGCTTGCATGTTCATCGGGAAGATTAATCATCAAATGTTCAACCGGTTCATGTTTAGCCCCGTTTATTTCTTTTACAATTACCTGCGGCTGACCTACTTGCAATTCATATCCCTCGCGGCGCATGGTTTCAATCAAGACCGAAAGATGAAGTACGCCACGACCAAAAACATTCCATGAATCAGCAGAACCGGTTGATTCAACACGCAAAGCAAGGTTTTTATCAAGTTCGCGTTTCAAACGTTCAAAAATATGACGTGATGTAACATACTTGCCGTCTTTTCCAAAAAAAGGCGAATTATTAATAGTAAACAACATCGACATGGTAGGCTCATCTATCGCAATAGCAGGAAGAGATTCAAAATTAACAATATCCGCAATGGTCTCGCCTATCTCAAAACCATCTATCCCAATAATTGCACAAATGTCTCCCGAAGAAACCGAATTAACCTTTCTCCTTCCCAATCCTTCAAAGACATCTATTTCCTTAATTTTCTGACGTATCACAGAGCCGTCTCTTTTGCAAAGCGCTATATCCTGCCCTTCATTAAGTATACCCCGATGAATACGTCCGACAGCAATTCTCCCCACATAATTCGAATAATCAAGTGAAGTAACGAGCATTTGAGCCGGCCCATTGAGCGTTTTCGGTTCAGGAATATATTTTATAATATCATCCAAAAGCGTATAAATATTATCGGTCGGTTTTTTCCAGTCGTCCGACATCCAACCTTGTTTAGCCGAACCGTAAACAGTAGGAAAATCAAGTTGTTCTTCCGTTGCATTGAGACCGAACATCAGGTCAAAAATCATTTCCTGTACTTCCGAAGGACGACAGTTTGGTTTATCCACTTTGTTAATTACGACAATTGGTTTTAAACCAATCTGAATAGCCTTTTGCAACACGAAGCGCGTTTGTGGCATCGGACCTTCAAAAGCATCTACGAGCAACAGACAACCGTCGGCCATATTCAATACGCGTTCTACTTCACCGCCGAAATCAGCATGTCCCGGAGTATCTATAATATTGATTTTATATCCTTTATAATTGATAGATACGTTTTTGGCAAGTATAGTGATGCCTCTTTCGCGCTCAAGATCGTTACTATCGAGAAATTGGTCGGGCTCGGCTTGTCCTTCACGGAAAAGTTTACCCGCAAGTAACATTTTATCGACTAGAGTCGTTTTACCATGATCAACATGCGCAATAATGGCTATATTTCTTATTTTTTGCATAAATTTTATTCTTATGAAACTGCAAAAATACAAAATAAAGTTTACTTATTACTTATTTAAGCGGTCTAAAATATCTGAAATGATGATTTTCGATAAGTTGCGGATGAAAAATGGCAATGAGTTCGGCTAATAAATAATTCGGATAAACAGGCATCTCTTCATAATACATGGAATAAGCGGTGTTACAACCAAAAATTTTTCGATTTTTAAAAGCGCCAAACTGACTGTATAAAGAATAATCGGACTTTAAAATATTATATGTCAATTCATTGGATCTATTATATTGAATAAGCCAGTAATCTGCATTAACAGCTTTATCAAGTACGGTTTCAAAACTGAGCGGCGTTCCGCCAGTTCCGGGTAAATCTTTGAAGATATAATCAGCACCGGCATCTTTAAATAATTGAGCCATAAAACTTTCTCCTGATGGAACATACCAGGGCGTTCCATATTTCATTCCAACAAGCAATGTTGGTTTGTTTTCAATATTTTCTGTTAACCGTTTAAAATTCAAATAATTACTTTCTGTTATTTGAAACAGGGAATCTGCCTTTTTTTTGTTTTCAGTCAGCAACCCGATAAATTTAATCCATTCAGCACGACCGAGCGGAGTCGTTTCCATATAATCGACACATTCTATGATAGGAATACCCGTTTTTTCAACTGCTCCGTAACCACCATTCTCAAAAGGAGTCGAAATAATAACTTCCGCTCCCGAATCAATGATTTGTTCAACGTTTGGCGAAGTTGCCTCTCCCATATCTTTGATTTTTCCTTTCTCAAAAAGATTTTTAATAGATGGAAGTATTATATAATTATAATCGCAAACTCCTATAATACAATCAATTGCATCAAGTTCATTCAACATCGCACAATGTACCGACGAATAGACAACTGCTTTTTTTACGGGAATTTTAATAATTGTTCCTTCGGGTAAATTTTGCAGTTGAACTTTATCTGAATCTGATGAAACAAGCACATATCGTTGAAGCAATCTGTTTTTTCGCCAGGGATCGTGAATATCGACAACAGTGTAATTTTTTCCATTTGAAACTGAAAATCCTGTTGCATAGCGGATTGAATCCGAATCTAAAAAAGAGTAAGAGTTGTCCTTTCTATAATTGCAAGCAAATAAAGAAATAATAAAAAAAACAATATATAAATATCTTATAGTCATAAAAATAGTAAATTATTACAAAACACTACCACAAAACAATTGCACTGTAGCGACTGCAAAAGTATAGATTTTTTTGTAAAATAATTATACATTAAAAAATGTTTATTAGTAATTTTACTGATGATATATGATTGTTTATTGTGTTGAAATTTTTTTTGAATAAAGTTTGCAAAATAGTTTTTCAATGTTTTTTACTTGGTTTTAATCATTTTATTAACACTTAAATTTTATATAAATAACTGTTTTTAAAATATTTAATTATTTTATTAATACATTGTCAATAAAGTTTATTGTTAAAATTTTTCTAAAAATTTATCCCGTTTTTTTGTTTAAGAAACAGTGAAAAATGGTTTTAAAAAAAATGAAAACACGAATGAATTTTTTAAATATTTTTTTTACTAATTGATAGATTAAAATATGAAAATTTATTTTTAAATAGTTTTCAACACAAAATTTACTTGATATAAACAAATTATTAAAATAAAATAATTCTTTTATTATCAGGTAATTCTTTTATTATTATTTTAACAACATCTTCAGGTAAAAGTGATTCGATATTTTCCGGCCATTCCAGCAAACACAAAGCCCCGCTGTAGAAATAATCTTCTACACCTATTTCTTGTGCCTCACTAAGTTTATTGATTCGGTAAAAATCAAAATGATATATAAGTTTGCCCGTTTTGCTGCTTCTGTATTCATTGATGATGGAAAAAGTTGGACTGTTGATAACATCTTCTACGCCCAATTCTTTGCAGAGAGCTTTAATAAATGTCGTTTTTCCTACTCCCATTTTTCCTTCAAATGCATAAACGGTGTTTTCCTTCATTGAAGCGATAAATTTTTTTGCCGTTTTTCTGACTGTTTCCAAACCAAAAATTAATTTTGTCATTTTGGTTGCAGTGTTATTAAGGGAATTAACATTTCTTCCATGGAAATTCCGCCGTGCTGGAAAGTATTTTTATAGTATGAAACGTAGTAATTATAGTTGTTTGGGTAAGCAAAAAACGATTCGTTTAGCGCAAAAATATATCTGGAACTTATATTTGGAGAAGGAAGTCCGGCTTTTTTTGGTTCACGGATTTCAAAAACTTCTTTGTAATTGTAATCCATGTTTTTACCCACCTTATAGCGTAAATTGGTATTGGTATTACGGTCGCCTATAATTTTGACGGGACTGTCCACTCTGATGGTTCCGTGGTCGGTAGTGAGAATTATTTTATGTCCTTTTGTTGCAATCTGTTTGAACAGTTCGAGTGTAGTGGAATGTTGAAACCATGAACGTGTAAGGCTGCGATATGCTGCTTCGCTTTGAGCCAGTTCGCGTATCATTTTGTTTTCCGTTCTTGCATGTGAAAGCATATCAACAAAATTAATAACGATTACATTCAATTGATTTTTAATTATGTCTGATAAAGTATTTAACAGTTTTTCGCCGTAGAGCGAATCATAAATTTTGTTGTATGTGAAGGTGTATTTTTTTCTGAAACGTTCTATTTGGGTTTTTATGAGCGGTTCTTCGTTGATATTTTTTCCTTCTTCGCTCTCTTCATCAATCCAAAGTTCGGGAAATATTTCTTCTATTTTGTTCGGCATAAGGCCTGAAAAAATAGCATTACGCGAATATTGAGTTGCGGTCGGTAAAATACTGTAATAAAGTGATTCATCAAAGATAAAATAGTCTCCGAGCAAACTTTTTACTGTTAGCCATTGATCAAAACGAAAATTGTCTATCAAAATAAAAAACAATTTTTCTCCGCTATCAAGCAACGAAAAAACGTTTTTCTTGAACAAATCTGGACTCATAACAGGACGATTGTCAGTGTTTTTAATCCAATATAAATAATTTTTTTTGATAAATTTTCCAAATATGGTATTGGCTTCGCGTTTTTGCATACGAAACAAATCTTGCATTTCAACTTCTCCTTCTTCAAGTGTTAATTCCCAATAAACCAATTTTTTGTAAATATTTATCCAATCGTTTGCGGAAGAAGCTTCATTAATTTGTATTCCTATTTTATTAAATTCTTGCTGGTAATTGATGGTCGTTGTTTCGGTTATGATGTCCGATTTGTGAAGATTTTTTTTGATGGAGAGAAACAATTGATTGGGATTGACCGGTTTAATCAAATAATCGGCTATTTTATTTCCGATAGCCTGATTCATAATGCTTTCTTCTTCGCTTTTTGTAACCATCACAACCGGTACATCGGGATTTATCTGTTTTATTTTTATCAATGTTTCCAGTCCGCTCAATCCGGGCATGTTTTCATCCAGAAAAATGATATCGAAATTTTGTCTGTTACAGCTTTCAATAGCATCAAGGCCGCTGATGACGGATTCTATTTCGTATCCTTTTTCTTCAAGGAAAAGAATATGGGGTTTGAGTAAATCTATTTCATCATCAGCCCAAAGAATTTTATCTTTTCTCATTTTTTTAAGTCATTTTCGCAACAAAGATAACGATTTTTGGGCATAAACTTATGGAATCGCTTTTATTTTTTCAGCAATTCAGAAAGGGCTAAATAAAATCGGAGAATCATAAAGAGGTAACAAAAAAGCAAAAGCATCCCCCTATACGCAAATTATCGTATTCACTAAAATCAACCACGAAAACAATTA
>JAITIZ010000471.1 GCA_031279215.1 Planctomycetaceae bacterium | reverse complement strand
GTAACTGTTTTGTTGCAATTACAAGAGTTCAGGAAACATTGAATCTCAGTTTTGCCCAATATTACAACGGTTATCCTAAAACTCCTTCCCGATTTTTGTCTGAAATGGGTTTTAAAATTGAATAATATTCTAATCGAATAAAATACAATACACGATGAATTTGATAAAATATAAAAATGTACAAAAAAGATGTTTTTAATTGAAGATAATTTCTAAAAACCTACTAATGTAAAAATTTATTGTTATAAGGAACGCGGTCGTCTCGACCGCATTTTTAGGCGTTTTTTGCACAAAAAAATGCAGGCGAGACGCCTGCGTTCCTCCTAATATTAGTTTTTAGAAATTACCTGAAGATAATCTTTCATGATTTTACAAAGTAGAAAGTAGTTTTAAAATTTTATATTATTAGGCGAATAATTTTGAAAACAATAATTATTGATCATTTATAAGCGGTTCACATTTTAAATTTTGAAAATTGTCCGCTGTTCAATCCTATACTCAACAAACCTCCTTTATTTCGATCAATGAGTCCATTATTATCGAAGATTTATGAAGAGCAGCGTAATCGCTGGCGTGCAATGACTCTCGAAATGCAACAACTCGAAGAAGAGAATAATCGTATTTTTATTGACGCTTATGGTCTGCAAGACGAGATTGCGCCGGAAGTTCCGCTCAAAGAAATTACACTTACCTGTAATCCGAATTACCGTTACGGCGGTAACAGAAACGAAACGGAATTAGAAAAAATGTTACTTTCCGATACGATTAAAGAATTACTCTCCTACGCGGTCGGTTGTATGATGGGACGTTACAGTCTCGATGAACCGGGTCTGATTTACGCCAACGCCGGTAATAAAGATTTTGATCATTCACGCTATAAAAAATTTCCCGCCGACGATGACGGTATCATTCCAGTTCTTGATACAGATTGGAATTTTTATGACGATATCGAGAAACGGTTTCATGAATTTTTACGGATCGTATTCAGTGAAAAACATTTGACAGAAAATATTCAATTTATCGAACGTGTTCTCGATAAAAGTATCCGCGATTTTTTCGTAAAAGATTTTTTTAGCGATCACCTAAAACGTTATAAGAAACGTCCGATTTATTGGCTCTTTTCAAGCGGCAAAAATAAAGCGTTTCAATGTCTGGTTTATTTACATCGTTACAACGCCGCAACACTTCCCCGAATGCGTACCGAATATGTAATTCCACTCACCGGACGAATTCGTAAACGCCTCGACGATATCGATGATTCTATCAAAAATAATGAAACAATAATAAAAAGTAATAAACAACGCTTGGAAAAAGAACACGAACAACTTAACAAACAACTAAACGAACTCAAAGAGTTCGACATCAAACTACGGCAATACACAGATACAAACATTGAAATCGATCTCGACGACGGCATTAAAGTAAACTACACTAAATTCGGAGATTTATTATCCGATGTCAAAATTATTAGCGGCGTAACAACGGAGAATTAAAATAATGGATATGATGACTCTAATTATTGAATCACTAAACAAAATATTCAATCAAGAAAATTACCGTACAGTTTTTTGGGAGGATCCTGAAAAAGAATTTGAATCGGAAATCGATCTATTTCAAATTGATGAAGTCAAACTTGTACGATTAGATCAGGTCGGACATTTGGCTCTAAAAATACAGATAGAAATCGACGAACCGGACAGTAAATTTCTACTCTATTCACCAACAGAAAAACCGGATATCGAAGAAGATTTTTTACTCGATATGCGCTATTTCAGTTACAATTTTCACGCCAACCGATCTTCAATCTTATTAAACGAACTCGGCTTGGCGAATCAGCATCTTGTCAATTACTTAAAATTGCGGACAAAATTCTTTGATAGTAAAGAACGTATCAATAATCTTAAAAAAATCGTCAACTCCGGCGATACCGAAATTGATCTTGATAGAAAAATGCTTGCCGTTGTAACAAAATCAAGTCAAGACGGCTTTTATAGTATTGTTCGATCTATATTTCAATCGTACACAGAACAAGACAACTCTCTTTTTGAAACACCCTCTGATACATGGAAATTGATTGAGAAATTTGGTTTGAACGATACTTTCTGGAAATTATCCGAAGAATTTTTTACATTTAAAGACGAAACACCAACATTGCAAAAACTACTAATACAATTATTTGTCACTGATTTTGTTCATCGTATCAATGATCCCATTCCGAGTAAATTGAAAGAATTACGGTTGCCTAACAAAAATGGTGAACACAATACTGTTACTTTTTTTGATCAATGGCGTGATAGCAACAGCCAAGCAGATAGTTACAATAAACTCGCAGAATATGCCGCCGAAACACTTTCTATCAATGAAACACTCGAAAAATTACCGTTGGATTCGTTACTCAAACATGTTACATTCAGTCAAGTAGATGATCAAATTTTAGAAAAACTTTTAGAGGAACTCTTCAAATATTTTAATATAGACACGGACAAAAATTATTCCGGCACCGGTTTTTTTCGTACTACAGCATTAAACCGACAACAAAAACATTGGATACATTCACCATCCGTTGCCAAAGAAAAACGTAATAAACAATACGCTGCTTATGAACTTATTGCTCTTGCTGCCGAAATCATTGAATTATCTCATCAATACTCAAACGGATTCAATATAGATACCGTTGCAGATATGTTCCGCCTTTACACCAATGAATTATACAAGTTTGATCAACTTTACCGCCGTTTTCACCGAAATGCTGACCTATTCAATTTTGATCAAGTTAAGAATATTAGTGAAGAAGTTGATAATATTTATCAAAACAAATATCTCATTCCGCTTTCATTGAAATGGAATCGTTTTCTCGAAAATGGTTTGCTTAAAGATTGGAAAATATCGGGAATTTCTAATCAGTACGAATTTTATAACCGCTTTGTTGCCAAAGAAGCAGAAGAACATCGTGTTTTTGTTATTATCAGCGATGCTTTTCGTTACTCAGCTGCAGAGGAATTGAAAAACACTCTCAACGGACGAGACCGCTTTCATGCGGAATTATCGGCAATGCTCGGTGTTGTTCCGTCTTATACTGCTCTCGGTATGGCGGCATTGCTTCCGCATGATCAATTAACATACAATAAAGAAGATATTCTTGCAGACGGACACTCTACAGCAGGTCTGGAAAATCGTAACGCCATTCTTGCTAAATCAAACGGAATCGCCGTTCAAGCAGATAAACTGCTTGCAATGAAACGCGACGAAATACGAAAACTTATCGATAACAAAATAAGAGTTGTTTATATCTATCACAATGGTATCGATTCACACGGCGACAGCTCATTAACCGAAAAAGAAACATTTCAAGCAACCGATAATACTATTGAAGAACTGGCTAAACTTGCTAAACACATTTCAAACGATTTATCCGGCAGTTATATTATCGTTACATCTGATCACGGATTTGTCTATACAAACTTTTATCCTACCGAAACAAACAGAAGTAAAAATAAATCCAAAACAGACAACATTATTATAGCAAAAAAACGTTATTTCATCGGACATAATCTTACACAAAATAATGACGCATGGTTCGGTAATACGGAACAAACCGCAAAATGTAACAGTATAGAATTCGGAACCGCCAAAGGTTACAATATCTTTAATTTTTCCAGCAGTAAACGATATTTTCACGGCGGTGCAATGTTACAGGAAATAGTTATTCCGGTAGTTGTTATTCGCCCGTCACGGAACAAAAAAGATATTGCTAAAACAAAAATAAAAAATGTTTCAATTTCAATATTGGGTAATCGGTTCAAAATTACTACTGCAAAACATCGTTTTCAATTTATCCAAACCGAACAGGTAAGTGACCGCATTAGACCCGTTACAGTTAAACTTGCAATTTATGACACAAATAATCAACTCGTGTCCAGCATTGAAACTTTAACGTTTAATAGTACATCTGAAAATATTGATGAACGTAAACAATCTGCGTATTTGACATTACAAAGTCATTCTTGCAATAAGTCTGAAAAATACTATTTAATCATGCGCTGCCTAAATTCAAATGTAGAAATTTTAAATCAAGAAATAACCATTGACCGCGCTATCGCGGAAGACTTCAATTAAAAATGATCATAGACGAATTATTGAATCAGAATTTTACCGGTAAATTTGTTCGTAAAAATCTCACCAAATTAGTTCGTGAAGGTGCCAATGTTCCAATTTTTGTTCTGGAATATTTACTTGGAAGTTATTGCGCTTCAAACGATCAAGAGATAGTTACAGACGGTCTGAACACGGTTAAGAAAATTTTGTCCGATAATTATGTTCGACCTGATGAATCGGAAAAAATCAAATCGGTTATTCGAGAACGCGGCAGTCTTAAAATTATCGACAAAGTTACTGTAACGTTAAACGAAAAACGAGACGCTTATGAGGCTTTGCTTTCAAATCTCGGTATAAAAAATGTAGAAATTTCGGCAGGAATTGTCAAGAAATATGAAAAGCTGCTTGTCGGCGGTATCTGGGCTTTGATTACAATGCAATATTTCTTTGAAGAAGGACAAAAGAGTTCGCCGTTTATCATCGACGAACTTAAACCAATCCAAATGCCGAATATGGATATGGAAGAACTGTTTGAAGGACGGCGTCACTTTACGGAAACACAATGGATCGATTTATTACTTCGCTCGTGTGGTTATGAACCGACCCAATTTGAACATCGGGTTAAAATGCATCTTCTTTGCCGAATGATTCCATTGGTTGAGAATAACTATAACGTTTGTGAACTTGGACCTCGCGGAACAGGAAAGAGTCACATTTATAAAGAAATCAGTCCGAATAGTATTTTGGTTTCAGGCGGTCAAACAACGGTTGCGAATTTATTTTACAATCTTGCACGCCGCCAAATCGGTTTGGTTGGACTTTGGGATGTAGTGGCGTTTGATGAAGTTGCCGGTATTGCGTTCAAAGACAACGATGGTGTACAAATAATGAAAGATTATATGGCGAGCGGTTCTTTTGCACGCGGACGCAGTTCGATCAACGCTTCCGCTTCGATGGTATTTGTCGGTAACATTAATCAATCAATTGATACGTTGGTAAAGACGAGTCATCTTCTTGTACCTTTTCCAGAGACGATGATTGATGCGGCGTTTTTTGATCGTTTTCATGCTTATATTCCGGGTTGGGAGATTCCAAAGATGCGTCCTGAATATTTTACAGACGAAAATGGTTTGATTGTGGATTATCTTGCGGAGTGGTTTCGTGAAATGCGCAAACGTAACTTTGGAGATGCAATTAACAAATATTTCAAATTGGGACGTGATTTGAATCAGCGTGATGTGATTGCGGTCAAACATACGGTTTCAGGTTTGCTAAAATTACTTTATCCGCATGAGCAGTATGACAAAGAATCTGTACGGCGATGTCTTGAATATGCACTTGAATTGCGGCGTCGAATCAAGGAGCAACTTAAAAAGATCGGCGGCATGGAATTTTATGATGTTCATTTTTCGTACATTGATATGGAAACATTGGAAGAGCGGTTTATTAGTGTTTGGGAACAGGGGGGCGATCAATTGATACCGGATGGGGTTCTTAATCCGGGAATGTTACATACGGTTTCGATTGGAGGAAATGGACATCATGGACTTTATCGAATTGAAACGCAAGTTACGGCTGGTCATGGACAGATGAAAGTGTCTGGTTTTGGTACGAATACTATGGCGAAGGAAGCTGTTAAAGTTGGGTTTGATTATTTTAAGGCAAATGCGTCTAATGTGAGTGTATCAATAAAAATTTTGGAGCATGATTATCATATTCATCTTGTTGAGTTACACAACACTGGTTCGCCGAATACGATGACGTTGGTTACGTTTATTGCGTTATGTTCAGCGGTGATTGGTAAACCGGTTCAGCAGCAAATGGTCATTTTGGGAAATATGAGTTTAGGCGGAAGTATTATTCCTGTAGAAAATCTTGCAGAAACGTTACAAGTTGCGCATAACTCAGGGGCAAAACGAATATTATTACCGATGTCGAATGTCCGAGATATTCAAACAATTCCAGGGGAACTATTCACAAAATTCCAAACCGCATTCTATGCTGATCCCAAAGATGCAGTATTCAAAGCATTAGGTGTAGAATAAATAATCCCAGTTAATTTTACGAATTGGGTAATATATTATTGGAATATTATTTTCAAATTTTTTTGGATTATGAATTTTAAAACTAACCTTATTTTTTCACCATATTTTTTTGAAATACGAAACACACGAAAAAAACGTAATATATCAATTACACTTTAAAATTCGTTTTTTAGTAATATATCAGTGGAATATTTTTTTTATTAACCACAGAGAACACAGAGAACACAGATTTTGTAATTTTAGATTTTAGATTTTAAATTTAAGTGAATTACTAAAAAATATTTTAGCTGGGAACGCAGGCGTCCCGCCTGCATCTTTTTTGTACAAAAAACGCCTAAAGATGCGGTCGAGAC
>JAITIZ010000469.1 GCA_031279215.1 Planctomycetaceae bacterium | reverse complement strand
AAACGTTGATATATAGTTATGATTATTTTGATAATATTTCATCAATTAATGAAGGCACAATACCGCTTGTTTCATATTTAAACGATGGCTCTGGCAATCCGATGCAAACCATTTATAATCAGCCTGATATTTCATTAACTTATTTTAATGGTGGTATGGATCGCTACGCTCAAATAATCAATCATTCATGGGTCAAAAATACTAATCCGCTTGTTCATATTATTCACAGTTATGATTATTCCGGAAATCGTATAAAACGTTATGATCCTGTTCATGCCGCTAATTCCGAACTTTACACTTATGATAATTTAGGACAAATTAAAACCTTGAATCGTGGCGTTTTGAATAGTGACCATACATCGGTAACAACGATCAATCATAGCGAGTCGTGGAACTTTGACAAAACTGGTAACTGGGCACAATACACAAAAAATGGCAATACCGAAAACCGTACTCATAACGCCGCCAACGAATTACAGGGTATTGCAACACACGATGCCAATGGTAATATGGTGTTAATATCAGGTTTGAAAGGAAAGTATGATGCATGGAATCGCCTAGTTGAAGTTCGGGATTCAAACGATAATTTAATCGCCCAATATGAATACAACGGCTTAAACCAACGTATCAAAAAAACTGTTGGTACTGCGGTAACAAAATCATTTTTTAACGAAAAATGGCAGGAAATTGAGTCCCAAACAGGTTCTGAGATTACGAGTTACGTTTGGGGAATACAATATATTGATGACTTAATTGTGCGTGTAAGGGACGAAGAGTATCTCTATTCTTTAGTTGATACTAACTGGAACATTGTCGCATTATGCGATAATAATGGTATTATTCAAGAGCGATATAAATATGACGCATTCGGAAAGATAAAAATTCTCAATAATAATTTCGTGGAAAAAGCATTTTCTAATTTTGACTGGAATAGAACTTTTACTAGTCAGGTTTTTGATATAGAATCGGGACTGTTACTTTTCAAAAATCGTTACTACTGTCCCAATATGGGTAGATTTATTAATCGGGATCCTATTGGCTTTAAATCCAATGAAATAAATTTTTATAGATATGTTGGTAATTGTTCAATAACTTTTGTAGATCCGTATGGAGAAAAATATTCTAGTGGAAGTACTTATGAAGTTGGAGCTTCTTATTATGCAATTTTTGGAGGCGGGCTTGAAATTGGTAACACAATTGACTATGCTCCTTGTTGTAAAGATGGGGAGTTAAATCCCAATGGAATTAAACGTGAGCACTTTAAGGTCTATTTAAAGGGAGGAATTGGTATAGGATTAAATATTAAACTATTTAGATGGAAGTTTCAGGTTCAATTGACTGGTCCACAGTTGTACATTCAATTCATCGATGATGTTTTTATAACAAACGATTGCGAAGGGACTTATTGTTACAGACCTTGTTTAACTTTTGGTCTTGAATTTGGCGGGGGTTTTAACGTAGGAGTTTTTATCGCAGGTGTAAGTGGAACCTTTAGTGTTACTTTCGAATTCAGATATTGTCTTTCTGCGGGGTCTGCCTGTGCTCCAAGTTTGAAAGATGGTTTAAGCTTCTGTCTAAACCCTCATATTGAAGGTAGGTGGTGGATACCAGGACGGGAAGGTAAATTAGATTTTGTCGACAACAGTAGTCCGACAGAGGTTCTTCCAGAAGGAGTATGTCAAAAGTTATGGTAGAATTGGGGTTTATTTGTAAGCTTTGATTTAGTTGATAATCTGAATTTCATAGAGTATCTGTTCATGGACAAATTTGAATAGTGAAAATTTTTTTTGTAATAATTTATGAAAATTTCAATATAGATACTGTTGAATGGCAATCAACCAGCTTTTTAACAAAAATGCATCAGAAATATCTCCGTTGCTGTCAAAAGCGAGGACGTTTTTGTTGCGTAATGTATTTCACCTTATTTTCTACCAATACACTACTCGTTCGCGAGTGGAAAAATATTGGTTCATTAATATTGAATAGTGTAAAATAACACTTTATTGACATTGCAAAGTATAAATACCGAATTCCTGTCCCTTGAAATAAAAATAAATGACAGATCAATTAAAAATAAAACCTGTTTCATATCATTTATTATATTATAAATTATTTGTAGTACTTATGTTGCCACAAATTATCCTTACTGTTTTTCTTTTTTATTGTACATGGTGTGATCCAATAATTTACTACGCATCGTTAATAGGTATAGATATGGATAAGGTATATACCGTGACTGTAACAGATCGTCATTTTTATGAAGACTTTATTGGGTTGATTTTACTGCTTCTTACTATTCATGTTTTTACTAAAAGAGTTATACAACACTTATTACCATCTATTAATGAAGTTGGAATTGAGTTTACATCCATTTTTTATTTTATAACTCCTTCAACTACCTTACTAAGCTGGAATAATACTACTTCTACCGTTTGGCAAACAGGTCGTTTGTTATCTATTGTGTTACTCAAATCACAATTACATGATCGCGAATATTTCTTTTTTTTTCTCCAAGCAAATTTTATTACAAATAAAAATGAAATTATTGCTTTTATGCAAAAGTTACCTGTAGTTTCTAAACGTAATCCGAATACATTATTCGAAATCTTGAAATTTATACTTGTCACGGAGTCCAAAGACCATCGGTTGAAGGAACTACCGTAAGATCAAGACTCCAAACATGATTAGGTGTGCTTGTCCAGCAAATTAGAAATGACTTAAAATTACCGGTACGATAATGGAATTGGGGATAATTTTTAGGAAGTGATATAAGAAATGAAGCAAATTATTGATTCGATAAGATTCAAAAAACGGCAAAATTGTTCAAAAATTG
>JAITIZ010000420.1 GCA_031279215.1 Planctomycetaceae bacterium | reverse complement strand
TTAACGGACGACCAGATTTTCAAAACGCTATTGAACGTTCTCGTGGTCCGTTTCGTGTCGCATTGATCGAAATCGCCGGAGACTATTCTTCATGGAAACCGCGTGATACAATGACGTTGTGGCAAGACGGAACAAGTAATCAAATCATTATCGGCGAAAAACATATTCGCCCGAATGATGTTGGTAAATGTGTACGATATGACACTGGCGGAAGTGCAGAAGATCGTGATACCGCCGGAGATTGTTCTATTCTTGTTACGGGATATTGGCGAACATCCGGCATGGGACGTCCTGTAACCTGTAATTTTGCCGGTTCATCAGTTGCAAGCGGCGATAACGGGGCAACAACGAATGAAGGTAATTCAGACGATCCAACCGTCAGACCTATTGCTAATCGACCGGATATGCCTTATTATGGACAAAATCTGGAATACAGTTGTTTTGGAAGTTTTCATCCGGGAGTTTCCATGTTCCTGATTGGCGATGGTTCCGTTTATCCGTTTCCTGTAACAATTTCACGGATTCCGTATCACCGTTGGGCAATGGTCAATGACGGTAATCAGGTTACATTACCATAATTGTAAATGGTAAGAATTTTTGTAATTATTCAGTGAAATTTTCGGTTTAACCGCAAAGTAGGTAAAGTTTTTAGCAAAGAAAATAAAGAAAGATGATATGATTTAAATCCTTGCGATCTTTGCGGTTAAACTAAAAAAACAGTAATCTATCCGTGGAATTTTTGTGTGAAACACCGAAACAGCAATAATTCCGCTTACGGTGTTCTCCACTTTCCACTATCAACTCTCCACTACAATTCACCCCCCTATTTTCTATTTTCTGCTTTCCGATAGAATTAGTATGAAATGAATATCCTGCTGGCTTTAGAAACAACAGAAAAATACGGTAGTGTTGCACTCCTAAACGGAAAAGACATTCTTGCGGAAACCCAATTGTCGCGAGAATGGCGTAGTTCGCGAACACTTGCACCCGCAATTAATTCGTTGTTTCAAGAAACAGGTATTGTTCCGAATAATATTACGGTTGTTACGGTAGTTGTTGGTCCTGGTTCATTTACGGGGTTACGGGTTGGTGTTACAACGGCTAAAATATTTGCTTATGCTGTGGGAGCAAAAATTGTCGGTGTTAGTACATTCGACACCATCGCCGAAATGTGTTCTCATTTTAGTAACAATTATCTTTCTATCGGAGTTGACGCCCAACGCGGTGAAGCGGTTTCCGCCTTGTTCAAAAAAACCGGAACCGGTTACAAAGTCGTTGATCAACCAAAATTGATTCGTGTTACTGATTGGTGGGAACAAGCGGAACGTCTGGAAAATGTAATATTTACCGGACCTGTTTTGGAACGTTGGGGCAGTAAGGCACCGAAAACAGTTCTTTTGGCAAACGAACAGTTTTGGTTTCCTAAAGCCTCCGCCGCCGGAATAATCGCTGCCGAAAGGATTGTCCGTCAAGAAGTTACAGAAAATTATTGGTCGCTCCAACCGGTTTATTCCCGATTAAGCGCAGCAGAAGAAAAAATGTAAAATTTGTAATCTAATCATCGGAATTTTTGTTTTTTAAATTAGCCCCTGAAAGGGCAATGTCCTACGTAAACAATCTGAAATATTATTGAAATATTATTGAAATATTTACGATTTTTTTGTTACGGCGATGCCGTGTTAGATTTGAGTCCTTAACTTTCCATTTTCAACTTTTAATTCAAATGTCCAATATAGAAGTTCATTGGCATGAACATGCCGTTTCACGGCAGGAACGTGAAACTCTTAACAATAACAAAGGTTGTGTTCTTTGGTTTACTGGTTTAAGTGCTTGCGGTAAAAGTACAGTTGCCAATTTGGTTGATCATTTACTTTACAAATTGGGCAAACATAGTTTTGTGCTGGACGGCGATAACGTCCGGCATGGTCTCAATGCCGGTCCGGGAATCTTAAAAGATATTCATGGCGAGGAATTTGCCAAACGTTTTGGTCTTGGTTTTTCTGCTCAAGATCGGGAGGAAAATATCCGCCGTATTGGGGCGGTTGCCAAATTGTTTGCGGATGCCGGTCTTATTGCTGTTACGGCATTTATTAGTCCGTACCGTGTTGATCGTGATCATGTACGAAAATCATTGCCGTCCGGTGATTTTATTGAAATTTTTATTGACACACCGATTGAGATTTGCGAACAGCGTGATCCGAAAGGTTTGTACAAAAAAGCCCGCGCCGGCGAACTCAAGGGTTTTACGGGAATTGACGACCCTTATGAAGCCCCAATCAATCCCGAATTGGTTCTCGATGGCGGAAAAAAAACCGCCCAACAACTCGCCGAAGAAGTAATCGCCTTTTTGAAAACACAACAAAAAATCTAACTGTTTCAAAAATGCTGACTCTTTCAAAACGCAGCCAAAATAGATTTATGATTGATTTATGATTCCAAAAAATGAGGTCATTGAATTTCCGTAATAACTCAGTGGAATTTCTGTAGAGATACTCATTGTACTTTAAAATTCGGTTTTATACCAATTACACTTTAAAATTCGTTTTTTATTTTTTTTAATTTTTTAGATAAAAACGATAAATAAATTTTTTAATTTATTTTTTGTTGAAATATGTTACCGTTTATTCCTTCATATC
>JAITIZ010000266.1 GCA_031279215.1 Planctomycetaceae bacterium | reverse complement strand
ATTCTTTGACATCACTCGGTCTCCTTAAGTTAAAAGGGGGATTGAAAGGGCTAAAACAATAAACAATAATCTACACAAATTACAACAAAATGGAAAGACCTATTTTTTGGAAAGGGCAGATAATAATAATAGGAAACAAAAAAATGAACACAGCCCGCTGTGACGGTTCGCTCTACGCCGATACAAAAATCTCCCGACTCGCTTGTTTAAGGACTAGTCCTTAAACAAGCGAAGTACAAAAAAACTAGTCTGTAACAATATTTTTTTTTGACAAACAAACCGCGATTGTCAATAAAAGCACAAAAAATATTTTTAAGTGAAATATAAAAATTACGAAAAATACTTGAACCTTTGAATTTCAAACGTTAAGCAAATATTCAAAACATTTATTGTCCAAGTTATTAAGTAAACGAAGTACAAAAAAATAATTGTGCAATTATTTTTTTGTTTAAACCTTATGGTTGTCAATAAATGAACAAAAAATAAATCCAGATGAAAACTAAAAATTGTGAAAATTTCTGAGATTCAAGCGTGAAATGAATATTTGCAACATTTCTTCGCTTGTTTAAAGACTAGTACGATAATAGAACTTGGGAAAATTTTTAGGAAGTACTACAAGAAATGAAGATAAATTTCGTTTTGTTAATATTCAAAAAGCGGAACTTTTTCTTTTTTTTACGACGTTCAATTTTATTTTTATATCGCAAATATGTAGTCATTTCAATTACTTTGAATAAGTGTACACTTCCAAACTTCAGGATAACTACATCTTTGTAACGGGATTCATTATTCAAGGTAATTCACAAGGAAGTTTGGAATCGGCATGGGAATATACAATAGTTGTCGATTTTAATATTTTTTTTAAAGTATTGATTCCATCCTCTGTTAACAAAGTATTTTTGATTTCTAAATGTTCAAGTTCTATTTGACTCGATAAATATGGTATTGATAAATCAGTAATTTTTGTATTGTTAAGATATAGATGCCTCAACACAAGTAATTCTGAAATTTTGTATAGGCATTCGTCCGTCACCTTTGTATTACTCAAGTCTAAGTTTTTTAGCCTTTTCATTCTGCAAATTATCACAGAAGATCGATCTGTAACCTCCGTATCGGAAAGATTTAGTAACCAACACTTGTTATAATAACAATAATCTTTGTCCAAAAATTTTATTGAATCATCATTGATTTCATTTGAATTTAAAATGATTGAACCGTAATGTATTGCGGTGGAATTACCGCCCAGTTTCCTTACAGATGCTTTGATTTCAAGTGTTTCTTTATCTGCAAAAAAATTTATAAATAGCCCAGGCGCAGTCATACATGCAATAATCCCTAAAAGACAGCATATAAACCAAAAACTACATGATTTATATATCCAAAACCATATTTTGAATTTACGCATTTTAGCTTTTTAGAGTTTTGTTTTAGCTGCAATTTGAATGCAGATTTTATTGAATCAACTCAGATACATGTTTGTATTCAGATCCTTTCCCCCAACTTTGGGGAACATCACTTGGATAGCAAACTGAATCAGCTCCTCCTATGTAGCCATTGTCAAGTAAGAATATAAAATCTTCTTTACCCGGTTCCTTTATAGTAATACGAATAAAAGCATGAATTGTAAATATTTGCATCGGTTCCTCGGGAAGATAATACACAATTTTTTCAATTGTCATTTCATTGTCACTTACTGGTAATTTAGCATGAACAACATCTACCCATGCAGTACAAAAACCTGCAAAGTCGAGTTTTCCTTTGAATGCATAGTATCCCATACGTATGATCCTATTAGCAATCTGTTGAGACATGTTTCCTGTTTTTCTTATAGATATTTCATCAAGTTTTTTCAAAATATTAGGATTATGGGAATACTTTAATTTAATATCTTTCATGTTTCCCCTACCTGTCACTACAGAGTAAGAAGTACCCAAGATCATAAGATAATCATTAATCAATGAAAGATACAACACGCTATCTATGGCATATCCAAGATAAGGCAAAATTTTCCACGTATAATAGTTTACTGTTCTTATAATTGTACTTATTGCACCAGCACCAATGTTGATGTCCTTTTTGTTTTTGACAGAAACAAGACTTGAATTCGCAATCATACCGATTCCAAAACCAATCAGAAACTCTCCACTTGGATCAATCCCATTTACCGGATCAGCATGAGTGTATAAGTATTTATGCAAGCTCTGTGGATCATTAAGATTTCCGAAGAATGGATCAAGCCTGTTAAATCTTCCATTAGCCGGATCATAATATCGTTGCCGTAAATACTGTTGCCCGATTTTAGAATCGAATTGTTCACCGCTGTACAGGAATTCAGTTAGCGCAACAGATGGGTCAAAACTGATAGCGTTACCGTAAGCGTCGAAGGCGTAGAGTTCGACGATTGCACCGGCAATATCCGTTAATACTCTGGTACTTCCATGACCGTCGAATGTAAAGTATAACTCTTGTTCGGTATTGTCTTTAAGTGTTATCTGACTAATCCTGTTACGTCCGATAATGTAGGTTATGTTCGCTTAGCGCAACATTTTTCGCATTATAACGATTTTAACGGGACAAAGAGTCCTCTATTATCGTTATAGTCAATATTCATAACCTAATTGTCAAAGATCAAAAATCTACTTTATCAACATCTATCCTTTTAATTCATGCAACCATTCTACATTTAAATCGCAAGAAATCAAGAAAAAAATCGGAAAAAGGACAAAAATCGCCGAAAATTATTTTTTGCTAAAAATAATTTTTATTCCCAAGTTTTTCCCACAAACTACCGAGGGGAAAGATTCAAAATCGTCTGTCCCAAATCATTTGGGAGTCTTTTGAACATACCGACATTTTCCACTATGATAAATCTCTTTGGGGATTTTATGTCCGGTTCAAAAAGATCCATTTTACATCAAAATCATCCGTTACCAATGCCTAAAAAACCGACATTATAACGAAATTCACAAACACATCAAAATGAAATTTTCGATACAATTTTTCATCAAAATTAGCCATAACCCCTTTATAATCAAGGTTTAACATCAATTCCTGTACCTGGTGAACAACGCCGTTTTGAGGAGTGAACCCGGCAGTGAACAGCAACTTATATGTTTCCGTAAGTCTTTATGGTGCAAAGACTTACGTCAAACCGGAAAAGGATTGGCGACCTTTCGCCGAAAAATCATACCAGTCGATTTTTTAATTTCCGTAATCAGGGGCACATCGGTAAGTATGTTGACGTGACCATAGGTGAAAACCTTTCGGCGAAACCTTATCTACCCCTCACATAAATCGTAACATAATAAAACGTCAATTAAATGAATGCAAGAAGTATCAACCAGCACCACTCTTCCGCAAATCTTACTTAAACAAATTTCGGCAATGTAACACGCCCTGCTGTTGAATAGGATGTTCCCACTACGGTGTTGTTTTCTATAAAAGTACTGGCAACACGGAATGATAATCCACTGATTTTCGTTGAAATATCGTAATTATTGTCCGCCAATAATTTGAGAACATCAGAAAATAAAAATGTTACGTATTTTAGTCCGGCAGACGATGTTCCTACTGTGGACGATGGAAGAGTTATAAAAGTGTCTTTTTTGCCCGAAGTCGAAACTTCAAGAGTGTATTGAATCGTAATACCCGCCGATAACTTCGTCGATACCGGCGGCTTCCAAGAAATTAGGAACGAATATTTATTCGTAACTAATGTGTAACCGCCTTTTATTGTTGTCGCCGTCGGCATTTTGGCAGTTGTAAAACTGCTTGTTTTTGTTACTGTTTTTTGTCCGAAATAGTCCGATTCAATAATGTACGTATAAATTGTTTCCGCCTTCAATCCGGTTAAATCATAAGATAATTTGTCCGACGGAACAATAACAGATTGAATCTCCGATACAGGAACATCTTCCCATTTACTGTACTTTTTTGCCCCCGCAACATAATACAAAGTATATGTCTTATCCGTAGGACTGACATTTTTGTCCGTGTCCTTAAAACTGACGGTTGCAGTTGTTAGTGTAATATTTTTCGCCGCAAGACTCGACGGAACAACCAATGCAGCGGTTGTTGCTTTAATTGTTGCCGCCGAAGAATCGCCAAAAGTCGAAGTCGAAGTCGAACTAGGAGCCAACGCAATAATTCGGAATTGATACGAAGTCTTGTTTTCTAATGTTACTGTTAATGAATTTGAGGAATCGCCAATAACAAAACTATTGGAAATCGTACAAGAATATGTTTGTGTTGCGCTGTCATAAACAACCGTACTGCTAAGTCCTTGAACCTCATACCAGAGTTTTTCTCTGTTTTTATCCTTGTCATCATAATATTCGATTCGAAAATTCGTCGGGTCGGGAATATCAGTTACGGATTTAATTTTCCATGATAACGTAATTGATTTCGGTGTTGCCGCTGCTTTGACCGATGTTACCGCCGCAGGACGGCTCACATCAAGCGTCGTGAATGTTGTCTGAACCGCCGCCGAAGAACCTTCCGCGTTCTTCGCATAGACTTTAACCGTATAAGATATTTTTGTATCAAGACCAGTCAACATATAAGTCATATCACCAGTTCCCAATCCATCACCAGCAGATATTTTGTCAGTAATTTTAGTAACATTATTTGTTATTTCAATCGTGTAATCGTCTTCATATACACTGTTGTCCACCCATTTGATTTTGGCACTGCTGCCGGTAATTTCCGAAACAGTCAGACCCGTAGGTGTTTCAGGAGGTGTTTTGGTTGTTGTTGCGTTAATTTCTTCATAACCCTCCATACCGTCAAAATAAGTCAATCGAATCGTATAACTATTTCCCGGATCCAACGAAGAGATGGTGTATTCCTTCGTTGATTTGAGAATGTCACTAATTGTTTCAATCCAAATCTGTGTCCCCTTTACCTTGTATTGAAGACGGTATGTCGAATCTGTTACGTAATCCCATTTGACGGTAATACTTTGCGAACCGGTAGAATTTTCAACAACCGTAAATCCGCCAAGTGTTGTTATTTCCGCTTCATCGGAATAGACAAAATCCGTTCCCGATTGCGCTGTTTTATAAGCGATACGGAAAGTATAATCGGTTTCCTTCGTCAGATTATCAATTGTTGTTTCACGTAACGAATTTTCGGTAAGAGTTGCGGCATTAGTCCATGTTCCGTCAGCAGCTTTATATTGAATAACGTAACCGGAAACGCTTTCGAATGTCCATGTTAATTTTACTTTTTTAACTTGCGGTGTTGATAGACTGATAACCGGTTGCTTTGTTCGGGCGGTTTTGATGGTTGAATAGGCTGTTGCGCCGCCGTCTGTTGTGTATTGAACACGAAATTCATACTCCGTATTAGCGGATAAATTGTTAACGACGGACGAATTGTTCGACGGTGTTGGAGCGGTTGACCAAACAGTTCCGCTTTCCGCAACACGGTATTGAAGAATATAGGATGAACCGGAACGTTTATCAGGAAAACTCGAATCATCCCAACGAATCGTGATCGAATTTCCAGAAACATTGGACGGCATCAAATCGTCCGATAACGAAACAAATTTAATTTCCGATTCATGCGAAACGGAATTGGAATCATAAACGATTTTAAGTTCATATTCTGTTTCCGGTGTGAGCGATAATTGAAACGAGACATTTCCGCTGCTTGTTGTTGTCGGTGATTTTTGTGACCATGAAGCGGTTTCGTCGCCTTTCGGACGATAATAAAGTACAAAATTCGATTCGCCTGTCCAATATTGCATTTCAATTGTTGCGGACGCTGTTCCGATTCCGAGTTCTTTGGCAACAACGGACAAAATACTTTTTGAGGTTTTGGCTTCAATCGTTGCTGTTTCGCTGCCGCCGTTGAATACAACACGAAATTCGTAATCCGTATCGGCAAGCAAATTATTGCACGTATATGAAGCCGCCGCAACCGAACTGCTCGCGGTTGTCCATGTTCCGGCTCCTTTAATCTGATATTGTACAGAATATTGTGTTCCGCTGTTAAGAGTTTTTGCGTCCCAGGCAAGGTTGACGGAATAAGAGCCGATGTTGGTTGTCCAGAGGTCGCTTTGGGTTTTTAATGTAACAATTTCAGAAAATTTCGTTTCCAGCGGAACAATGTAAGTCGAACCTGGACCGTCTTCAATATTGCCTGTACGATAGGTATAAACGATACGGTAATAATAAGTTGTGTTTTTGGTCAAACCTTCCAGATTGTAACGCGGTTGAGGCGACATGTTATAAATACAGGTTCCGATTTCCTGCCAATTTGCGTCGTTGACGGCTAATAATCGTTCTGTTTCGCCCGGTTCACCGTTTCCGATATATTTCTGAACAATATATGTTCCGGTGTTATCGCCGGTTGAGGAAGTATTGCTTGCAGGGTCTTTGTCGGTGTCGAATGTCCACAAAAGTTGAGCGGAATTTTGTGACAGATTCAAAATATCCGCCGTATAAGGTTTGGTGATCAGTTCTAGCATAGCGGAAACTGCTTGACTTTCCGATTCGCCCTGATAACCGATTTTGAACTGATATTGTGTATCGCCCAAAAGATTTGTAACGATATATGTATTTTGATCAGAGCTGATGGTTGCAATTTCGCGCCAATTACTGTCGGTTCCGTTTGCTCCAGATAAATCACGTTGATAAACTGTAAAATTTTTGTCTTTCTGTTGAGTGAATCCGGTTTTTGCCCAGCGAAGTGTTACAGAAGTTGCGTTTGTTTCGGAAGCCGTCAGATTTGTTCCAACGGTCATTACAATTTTTGTAGCGTTTGTTGTTTGTTCAACCGTTCCGAGTTCCGAAGTGTAACGCACGCGGAAAAAATAATTCAACCCCGGAGTGAGATTCTTAACCGTACACCCTTGGTTATCACTATCTAATGTTATAGAAGCTGTTCCCCACGCCGAATCGGAAGTTGGTACGGAATTTCCCTGAAATTGCTGAATAATTAGGCTGGTGCCTTGTTTCGGCTTAAAATTCCAGTCGAGTTTGACGGTGTCCATTGACGGATCGGAAACAGTTACCGTTCCGATAGTCAACGCCGTAACATAAATAGTGTATTTTGTTTCGCCGCCCGATTCGTATGAAATACGGTAATAATATTTGTTACTTGAACCGATATTGCTGTTGGTATAGGATGTTCCCGAAATATTTGTTGCAATTGTCCGCCAGTTTGTATCGATTGCCGGATCAAGGGAACCGTCGCAACGTTGGATATTGACGGGAGTCGTGAGACCGGGAATCGACCAGGAAACGGTTGCGGAATCTTGTGTAACACTCTCTAATTTCGTTGCAATACCGGTGGTGATATGTTCAGCGGCGGAAAAAGATTCCGCTCCGGCAGGCGAAAAATACCGGACACGCACGTAATATTCTTTGCCGGAATCAAGATTTTTCAATGTGTACGATTTATTAACAGTATTGGCTCCAGGGTAATCACTCCATGTTCCATCGGCTCCGGCTGCACTGGTTTGAATATAATATGATGTTCCGCTCTGAACACTGAATGTCCAGGACACATCAATCGAATTTTCCGTAACGTTATCCAGTTTAATACTCGTCGGCGATGAATAACTCAATACATCAGTGTATTTTGTAACGGTTTCGCTGTTTTCAGTAACATTATATCGGACTCGAAAATAATAAGAGGCATTTTCTTTGAGACCGGTAACTTTGTATTCGTTGGAGCTGACGCTTTCTGCTGTTGCTTTTGTCCAGACGGTAGTTGTGGTTGGTTTGGTTGTTCCGGTATAAATCTGAACTTCGTGCGATGTTCCGCCCATAGCATCGTCCCAAGAGAGATTGACCGAATTGAGTGTGTTATTGGATGAGGTCAACACGTACAAGGTTGTACATTCTGTAACTTGACTTGTTCGGAGAACATTCGTGGTATCGTAATAAGAAACCTGAAATTCATATTTTTTAGCGGGAGTTAATGAATCAACGGTACAAGTTTTTGTTACTGTTACAGAACCGTCGGCTTTAACCGTAATTCCGGTATCTTCCCATGTTGTTGTTCCGGCAAGACGTTTTTTAACGGTAAACGAAGTTCCCGTTTTTCCGGCAATATTCCACGAAAGTTTAATGGATGTGGACGAAACCGCTTCGGCTTTAATTTCGCTGCTGAGCGTTGACACCGTAACCGCATCGGTATAACCGTATCCCAACACTGTGGAACCAAATGAAATACGCAGTTTATATTCTGTTGATGTGGTCAAGTCTTTGAGTTCACAAGAATATGTTCCGTTTCCAATTGTATAACTGTAAGGAATATCAGAACCGATTTGTGTCCATTTTTCGGTTCCAGAAGAATCAACGGTTGAGCGTTCAATTTTGAACGGTTCTTCGGGGCGAAGTCCGGTCAATGTTGAGGCGTTCCATGTCAGTTTAAGACTGGTTGCGGTTATATCGGAAACCGTCGGAGCCGCAATCGCTTCGGTGTTAAAATCTGTGGAATATTGCGATTGTTCACTGTAAATAGAATAGAGAAGCGGCGCAACAGTTAACATCTCCCGTTGTTCCAACGATTCAATTTGAAGCAACCGTTTGGTTACACGATTTTTATTTTTCGTAAAAAATTTCATAACATTCAACTTTTCTTAAAATATACTTTAACCTTTTTTGATAGATTACGGTTTATACTTTACCTAAAAAATTGCGGGCGGAAAATCAATACGCCCAATAGCGTAAATCCAATACTCTAAAGCGGTTATCTAAAATATTAATTGCCCGATTTTATTCGGCAACCGTATATGACCCAAGACATTCTTACCGGAAACTCAGAATCCAAAAAACACAGATTAGTCTGAACATGGTTTTTTGAATTTATCGTTATTATTGCTAAAAGAACTTGAAAGAAGTTAAAAGAAGTTGAAAGGGGGGTTAATTTAGGGAATTTTTAAAGTAATTGTCGATTTTTAGTCCGCAGATTACATAGATTTTTGCGAAGATTCACAGATTTTTTAAAAATTCCCTGAACTATGACAAAATTATTGTTGTTTACTTTTTGGTTTCGGCACGAAAACGTTCTAGTAATTTTTGGGTTACATGACCTGGTTTCCCATTACCGATGATTCGTCCATCCAGTTTGACAACAGGAATCAACTCTGCTGCACTTCCGGTGAGAAAACATTCTTCTGCCGTGTAAATATCATGCCGGGTCATGGGACTTTCTTTGATATTCAGACCGAGTTCGGCGGCAAGTTCCAAAACAACTCGCCGAGTAATTCCTTCCAGAATACCTGCCTCCGTTGATGGGGTATGTAATTGGTTCCGTTTGAAGATAAAGATGTTATCACCGCTGCATTCAGCGACTTCGCCCTTTGAATTGAGCATCAGGACTTCAACACAACCGGCTTGATGACCTTCTATTTTTGCCAGGATATTGTTCAGATAATTCATGGACTTAATTTGCGGTCCTAACATTGCCGGATTGGTTCGGATTGTCGAGGCGGTAATAATTTCCAAACCTTTTTCGTAATATTCTTTCGGATAAAGAGCCAGATGATCTGTGATAATAATTACTTGCGGATGTTGACAAAGATGAGCGTCAAGCCCCAATGTTCCCGCTCCGCGTGTTACAATCAACCGAATATAACCATCGGAAATTCCATTAATTTGGAGAGTTTCATTGACTGCTTTTTCTATTTCTTCAATCGTGATAGGAATTGTCAACATAATACTTCGGGCGGATTCCCAAAGCCGGTCAAGATGATCTCGTAACCGAAACACCTTACCGTTATAAGAACGCATCCCCTCAAAAATACCGTCCCCATAAAGAAAACCATGATCGAAAACACTAACCTTAGCATTCTCCTTTTCAAAATATTCACCGGAAATATAGATTTTCATGAGAAAACAGGAATGTTGAAATTAAATAAAATCACAACTATTACACTTACAAAATGTTGTTGGTAATAGCAAAAAATAACGAAAACCCAATCAGTGCGTAACACAACTGAACGACGTGATTGTATCATTTTTTCAGAAAATCACAATCTTTACATACAGTATTTTCCAAAAAAATAATGAAAAATATCTTTATTTCCAAGTTTTTTTCTAGTGTTCCCAGATATTGTGTTTTTGGGTGTTAAATTGGGTATTGGGGGCAGTTATTCAGTTATTCTTTTTTCTCGCTTGCGTGTAGTGCGATAGCCATAACATCGTTTTCATTGGAATTTTCATTAAAAGATAAACCTAATGTAGGCAACCGTAGGTAACGGTCTATTTTGACATTTTTGTTTTAATTTTTTTGAACACGAAACACACAAAATGACACGAAACATACGAAAAAATTTTTTGTTGTCCTTTTCGTATAATTTTTGTGTGTTTCGTGTATTTTGTGTTTAAAATAAACAGATATTACTAATTGGTGTAATTTAAAATAGACAAATACAACTGTAGGTTAAAGCCCTTTGGCGAAACATTGCCTACCTTTGAATTATTGCTTTTTCGGTGTTTCGCACAAAAATTCCACGGATAGATTACTATTTTTCTTTCTTAACCCAGCTAGGGGTAGAAGTGCATAACCGTAGGTGCAGCGAAGTACAACCTACGGTCAAAATTAAATTGATGACTGCAAAAAGTATAGATTACCTAATTTTCAAACAAGTCAACGCTATATTGTTGTCGTTGTTATTGTTGCGTTAATCTTGTCCGAAAATTTCCCATTCGGTAATACCGTTAATACCAAGCGGAAATGATTCTTTTAAATCGGTTAATTGAACAAAATTTGTTTTCTTTGCCGGAA
>JAITIZ010000238.1 GCA_031279215.1 Planctomycetaceae bacterium | reverse complement strand
ATTTATTGTTAGAAGGAACGCGGTCGTCTCGACCGCATTTTTAGGAGTTTTTTGTAAAAAAACAGGGCAGGCGAGACGCCTGCGTTCCTCCTAATATATTAGTTTTTAGAAGTTGCCATTAATTTTTAGTATCGTATTATCAATAAATAATAAAATCGCTAGTAACGAAATAATCCGTTACTAGCGATAAGAAAAAAATAGAATAAAATAATTTCAATTAATCTCGCGGTCGAACTGCTCCGGTTAAACCGGCGTAATCAACCCGATCTTCGGGATGCCAAAGTGGTAAGCCTTTACGAATACGTTCTGCCAAAACTTCCAACTTTGCCGGAGAACCTGCCGGAGCATCTGTTGGTCGGAAATCTTCAGTTACAACAGGAATGAATTCTTCATCATGCCCGGTTTCCAATATCGTATCAAATACATTTTTCATACGCTCACCTCTTACTCTTCTTTTCGCCTTCCTTAACGAAGTTAGTAGTGATAAATTAAAAAAATCAATTGAAAAGTTCCAATTACAAAATACGAATTTCGGCAAAACCTAAACTTACTAACCTAAACGGATAATCGGTTTCACTCAAACGACAACAACAACAACAACAACAACCAAAAAATGGTTTATTTTGTTGTTTTTGTGCAAAGTATGTACATTGTTTTTACAAAGTACAACAACAGACCGCCAAACATAAACTATGTTACGAGCAACTTTTATAGAAATTAAATTTGTCGAAACAAATTTAATTTACCTCTGACGTTATCGGTCAACATCGGACATTAACTTGAGAGGGAAATCATGTTTTTCAACACAATTCTTCGCTGCCGTGCGGCGCATACAATCAGCATACGGCAGTAATTATAGTAAACACAAAACGCCCGTCAAGAGATATTTTCCCCCTCCACAAAAAAAATTTTGTTTTTTGAAAAAAATCTCTTCCGATTTGAAAAATCAATTTAAGCAGAATGATTATCTTAATTCAATTTTATTCTAAAACAACCGCCCCCCTTTACAATTTTGTGGTTTTTCCTCAAAAAAGTTGGGACAATTTCATTTTGACAACGATTCGGCTTCCAAAAACAATAAAATAGTTAAAATAAGTAAAATATTTGAGAATAAAAAAACAATTTCGACATGAAATATTTCCTAATGTTCACAAGTTGGTTGTTAAAATGATTAAAAATTGGGGGGTGATTTCGGTATTTTGTGGTCTATTGTTCGGGTGAATTATCCAGGCAGGTAATATTTCGCCCAAACATCACGTCGGCAATAGCCGACTTGACCCTGTTTCGGGACGGCAATTTGTGTTGCCGAGCGGTTTGGAATCCAGTTGCCAGCCGAAAACCCGGGCAAGTCGGCGAGTACGCCGACGCAATGGCGGGTGAAAGCCCTTCGGCGAAACATGACCTACCTTTTAGTTATTGCTTTTTCGGTGTTTCACACAAAAATTCCACTGATATATTACCTTATACGATTTAAGTCAAAAATCTTGATATTGCCTGTGAGGGAACGGATTTACCGCCGGTAACACCTATTGCTAACTATTGCTAAAAACGCTGGTGCTAATGTTGCGATTGGCGAATTATTTAGTTACGGTATTGTGGCAGAACTCGGTTCCGCCAACGGCGGTGAAAGTACAGCACTACCATAAAATAATATGTTCGCCTCTCTGCCTACTTTTTTACAATATGATTTTATGATATGATTTCTTATCGTAAAAAAGGCAACGTATGTTTGTTTACGTATGTTTGTTTTTTGTTACTTTATCATCAACGATAATAAAGGAGATTACGATTATGATGAAAAAATTTCAGATGTTTGTAACTCTATTAGTCGTTGGAATGTTCGCATTTTCGTCGGCAACAATTGCGTAGGAGAAAAAAACGTATCTGTCTATTTTAAATTACTCCAATTCGTAATACCTGTTTATTTTGAACACGAAATACACGAAACTTCACTAACGGCACAAAAATTATACGAAAAGGACAACAAAAAATTTTGTCATTGTCTATTTTCGTCCGCAGATTTACGCAGATTTTCGTCCACCGATTTTCTCATATATTCGATCTTCTCGGATTTTCAAGGATTATTTTTTGAGAGTACGAAAGAACGACACAAACAAAGGAAGAATAGACAAAAAATAGAGAAATTTGTTTTTAATTTTTTTTAAAATAATCTGCGAAAATCTGCGTCATCTGCGGATGATTGGAATTATGTGTTCGTTAATAAAATAGACAGCTACAAAACTTTTTTACAGACGAATTGATTCTGATACCGTTGGAGAAATAACAAGGTGAAATTATTTTTATGAAAAGAATTTTTTTTATTTTTATCCTTTATGTTTTATTTTTTCCGGTCTTGGTTCTTTATGCGGATTGGACGCTTTTTCGCGGTGATATTGGGGCGAGTGGTTGCGTGAAGGGCTCTGTTGCATTTTTGGAAACGCCGGAAATTTTATGGGAATACCGTCTTGAAAAAGGTTGGTTTCAGGCAACAGCAGTGATCGCCGAAAACCCAAAGTATGGCGATATTGTTTATATTGGCAGTAGTGATGATGGGATGTTGGCGTTTGATTTGAAAAACGGACAACTCCGTTGGAAATATCCCTTGGAACTCGGTGTTTTGTCTCCGGCAGCGTATTCGAATAACCGGATTTTTTTCGGTGATACGGATGGTGTTTTGTACGCTCTTGATGCCCAAACCGGTAAAGAACTCTGGAAATTCAAAACCGGAGGAACTATCGATAACAGCCCCAATATCGATTCAAAAACAAACCGTGTTTTAATCAGTTCCCAAAACGGCACTTTATATGCTTTGGACTCCGCAACCGGTAAATCCATTTGGGAATACAAAACAGAAAATCAGATTCGTTGTTTTCCGACAATTACAGAACGATGTTGTTTTGTAGCGGGTTGTGATAGCCAATTCCATATTGTCGATCTGGATCAAGGCACGGTATTGAACAAAGTCGCCTTGGATGCGCCGACAGGTTCCACTCCGGCGGTTCTTGGCGATCTGGTTTTCTTTGGAACCGAAGGAAATGAATTTCTCTGTATCAATTGGAAAAAAGCAGAAATTGTTTGGCGGTTTGCTTCAAAACAAACTTTTCGTGCTCCGGCAGCATGTCAAGATGGGCTTGTTGTTTTCGGCGGTTTCGACAAAACGGTTCACGCTGTTGACGCCCAAACCGGAAAAGAACGTTGGACATTCAAAACGAAAGGACGTTTAGAAGCAGGACCCGTAATTTTCAGTAATCGGGTTTATGTTGCGTCCACAGATTCATCGCTTTCCGTTCTTGATTTGAAGAACGGCAACAAATTAGCGGTGATACCGATGTCTGGGAAATTACTTGCATCACCGGCAATTGTTCAGGGGAAACTTGTACTTGGTGCTGATGATGGAACTCTTTCCTGTTTACGAATTGCGGATTGGGTTCCCCCAAAATAAAACACCGGTTACCGGATAAACCGGTAACCGGTCTGGCTGCGAAGAAGGCTGCGCCGTTTTTACCGTCGAAAGCTCAAACAAACGCTGGTTCTTCTACTTCCAGGAGATGAATCCCCATTGATCGTTTTCGCACAATAATTTCTTGTACAAATTCTTTGAAGATACGTCCATCCAAAGCGGTTGCAGAAGGACTTTCCGGGTGGAATTGTGTTCCGACGGCAAACCAATTATGGTGTAGTGACTCAATGACTTCAACAACCCCGTCCGGGCATCGACCCGTAACAAGGAACCCCGGCGCAACATCGTCAACCGCCATGTGATGTAAACTGTTGACGCGAATATCGTTTTCGCCATAAACCCGCTCCATGAGCGAATCTTTTTCTATAACCAGTGCATGACGATGATTAGGATCCATCGCATCACGGTGTGGAAGAGATCGTGGCAAATCTTCCGGTATATGAAGGAACAAGGTTCCTCCCTGAGAGACGTTAAGGAGTTGCATCCCTGTCCCGATGGCAAGAAGCGGTACTCGGTGTTCGGCAATCTTTTCAATTAGAAAGCGATCAAACGTCTCACGGCGTTCATCTAGTAATTTCACTGACGAATGGAGCATAAATCCATCACGCCGTGGATCGAGGTCCGCCCCGCCTACCATGACCATTCCGTCAAGCATGGAAATAACCTGCTCTAGGTTGGCGTCAAGGTCTTTATTTTCAGGAAAGGGGGGAATTACAACAGGCAAAGCACCCGCCTGAAGAAGGGAATCGTAATAACCGGAAAATACTACACTTAAAGCCGGTACTCCTTTTTGGGCTGCACGGTAATCCGAATTGATTCCGATCTGAGGCTTCCTTGGCATTCTCAAATCCTCCTACGTAGTAGGATCGTTTCTTGGTCAACAATTCAAACCATAAAAAAATGCTCGGTAACCTAAAAAGAGCCGACTAAACGATAAAAAAAGAAATACCTTTAACCGGAACACATCCTTAGATGAACCTCTGCGGCGGTAATCAACTTCATATTCGGAAACCAAGAATTAACCACAACACTAAAGATGCAAATTAAACATTATCACGTCATTACCAATCTCACAACCATTGTCACTAAATTATATAATGATTGACGGTAATGATTTGATAACAAGGTTCCTAAAATACAAAATGAAATTCTTTTTTATTGAAAAACCGAAAGTCTTTTTGAAAGTACCTCCTATTATTTTATGGAAAAATATTTTCCAATGATTTCTTTATTTATTGTCATCTTCTGAGAGAAAGGTCTATCAGAAATCGATGAAACGAACCTTAAAACTGGAACTTAGCCGGTACGTCACTACCGAACTTTGGAATGCAAGTATGTTAAAGTTTAGCGAAGAAATACAACTTGGCAACTAAACCGGCTATTTTGGGGGTTCACATAATTATAAACACTAGATGTAGGGATTTTACCCGATTTGACAGGAATATTGGTTGTTGAAACCGGTTTTTCCAATCACTATTTTCCAGAGCTAACTCTTGTCATTATCGGGGATTACAGCATTTCAGCGAGAACTATTTTCTTGAAATTATTCTGTAATTATTCAATAGCGCCTTTATTTTTCCTTGCTTAACCCCTAGCCGGGTTAAGATCGAAAAACAAAAATTCCACTGATAGATTTACCCAATTCTTTTATTTTTGGGGTATTAAATTTTGGTTGGTTAATTGAAAAGATTGATTTTTTGGTTCTGTTTTGTAGAATAACAGTAAATTTCTCTCTCTTCAATTCGTACCAGCCCTGTTTTTTAACACTTATATCTTATGTCTATTGAAACCCCAAAAACAATGTTCCGTAAGATTTGGGATGCACACATTGTTGATCAGGAACAGGATGATCTTCTGTACATTGATCTGCATCTTTGCCACGAAGTAACTTCACCACAAGCGTTTGAAGGGCTTCGTCTTGCCAATCGCAAAGTACGCCGCCCTAATAAAACATTTGCGGTTCAAGATCATTGTATTCCGACAGTTGATCGGACATTGCCGGTTCTTGATCCGGTTGCCAAAACACAAATTGAAACACTACAAAAAAATTGCCGCCAATTTGGTATTAAGTTGTATGACATTCTTGATCCGAATCAGGGAATTATTCATGTTGTCGGACCGGAACGAGGTCTTGTCCAACCCGGTCAGACCATTGTCTGCGGCGATTCTCACACTTCAACACACGGAGCCTTCGGTGCTATTGCCATTGGAATCGGAACCAGTGAAGTAGAACACGTTTTCGCAACACAAACATTGTGGCAAAAAATGCCCAAAACATTTCGTATTCACGGCGAAAATGCATTACAAAAAGGCTGTTCGGCAAAAGATTTGATTCTTTACATTATTGGTCGTCTTTCTATTTCGGGCGGAACCGGTTATGCGGTCGAGTTTACCGGTCAACCTTTTGTTCAGTTGTCAATGGAAGGTCGGATGACGGTTTGTAATATGGCAATTGAAATGGGATCGCGCATTGGTATGATTGCTCCCGACCAAAAAACATTCGATTATTTACTTGGCAGGGAATACGCTCCAGACCGGAATTTCTGGGATACCGCCGTGAAACAATGGAAAAAATTACCATCCGATCCCGGCGCCGAATTTGACAATCTTTGGTCTTTCGATGCTTCGCAAGTAGAACCAATGATAACATGGGGAACCAATCCGGGACAAGTCGTTCCTGTTACAGGAAAAATTCCGGAACTTGATTCTTTTCGTAACGCTGTTGATCGTAAAATGGCAGAAGCTGCTTTGAAGTATATGGATCTGAAACCGGGAACACCAATGACCGATATTGCGGTTCAACGTGTTTTTATCGGTTCCTGTACCAACGGGCGTATCGAAGATTTACGTGCAGCAGCGAATATTGTCAATGGTAAACGAATTGCTCCGGGGGTTCGCGGAATGGTTGTTCCGGGCAGCGGAACAGTAAAACGGCAAGCAGAACTCGAAGGATTGCAACATATTTTTATTGCAGCAGGTTTTGAATGGCGTGAATCGGGTTGCAGTATGTGTTTGGGAATGAACCCCGATAAATTGAAACCTTATGAACATTGTGCTTCAACAAGTAATCGTAACTTCGAAGGAAGGCAAGGCAAAAATGGACGAACTCATCTTGTTTCACCTGCGATGGCCGCCGCCGCCGCAATCGCCGGACATTTCGTTGATGTACGGCAGTTAATGTAACGTCAATAAGTGTTCTGCGGTTTTTGTAATTTTTCAGTAACAATCCTACTTGTTTATCATCAGGCAAATATTTCACGGAAATATGACCAAAATCATATCTGGACAGATCATATTGATTCTGTTTCAATAATTTTGCAGCCGGATTTGATAACTTCAGTTCGCAAGGCTTCGGAAGCGGTTATTGTTTCGAGATGGAGAGTATCACGAATCCAAACAACACGAAAATTTTCCGGTTTGGGTTGTCCCAGTGTTTTCCATGCGGTATTGATGATTTCCTCTTCTGTTTGGTAATCAAGCGGAATCATAGCAGCAGAAACATGATTGGCAGTAATAGCGTTCAGCCGCGTCTTTTGCCAATCAATTTCACGAAGTACAGAACTCAAACAAAATTCCGCCATACCAATTCCATTGGCATTTCCAGCAGTTTCCGGTGTTAAACCAAGAACAGCAATACAATGAATAATTGGTCTTTCACTACGTACTGCTTTATGATCGTCGAATTTACGCCCAACAATATTCGAATCAAAACCCGTACCACTAATATTTTTACCAATCTGTTCAATTAAAAGAAGATCAATTTCTTGAAATGGTAATTGCGGCATTAATTTTTTTGCAAGAAAGAGGAGTTTTTCTTCTCCAGTAAGAAGATCAGATGCATGAAGAGCTTTAAGCAACGCCGTTTGCCCTTCACCGTTTTCAACAATTCCAAGTCCGCCGAGCAAAGAAATTTTTTGCATCAAAAAATCCGCTGCCTGCCGAATGACTGTTGAGAACCGGTCATTGGAAATCGCACGATGATAAACACAGGCTCCTTGATCATTACCAAGTCCAATCATCAACATTTTGAGCAAACCGCTTTCAATAGTACCGGAAAATCTTGTATGAGATTTGATTCGGTTGACAAGAAAAACATGATCCGCTTCGGAAGTGATTCGATCAAAGTGTACAGGAATACAATCAGAAGATACCGTATCATTGGGGGCAATCCGAAGTTCCCCCAAAACAACCGTTTCCATTGAAGATCGAATAGGACAACCAAGTACGGATTCTGTTAAACCGTAATCGTAAAGGAGTTGGCGTTGTGATTCTGCAGTACCGCCGGCGTGAGAACCCATTGCAGGAACAATAAACGGTTCAAGACCGGATTCACGGAAATGATCAACAACCCCGCACATAATCGGTACAATATTACTGATCCCGCGGCTGCTCGCAGTTACAGCAACCGTTTGACCTTTTCGAACCGAAAATCGAAGTTGTTGCATTTCTGATCGTGTGTTCGCATAAGGATCGGCAATAGATCGTTTGTCCAATTGCTGATGAAATCGAAATGTATTGAGTTTCATGATTCGTAAAATATAAGGCAGGCGAAAATCTGTATCATTTACGGACTGATTACCCTAAAATAAGTAACAATCAGTTTCCAATGTATTTTGAAATAAATTGAAACGGAATTATTATCGAAAATCGATTTCTTCAGAAATGGGTAAATCGTCGATGGAATCAAGTTGAAAGAGTTCAAGAAACCGATTTGTTGTTCGGTAAAGCATGATTTTTTTCTTATCACGGATTTCGCGTTCGACACCGAGAAGACCGCGCCGAACCAATTGATTCAGCAATGCCGAACTTGGCTGCTTGCGGATTTTTTGAACTTCCTCTGTTGAAATCGGTTGTCGGTATGCAACAACAGATAATGTATCAATTGCTTGTTGCGATAATTTTGCTTCACGGGTTTTACCGTAAAATTTTGCGAGAATCGGATTAAATTCCGGCCGCAAAATCATTCGGTATCCTTCCGATTCTTTCTGAATAGTGTAAGGACAGCCCCACCGTTGGTAATCCCGATTCAACATGATTACAACATCATCAATTTCTTCCGGTGAAACATTTCTCATTTTTTCGGCAGCCCGAATAGCACTCAAAGGACGATTACCCCAATCCCCAACAAAAAGCATTGCTTCAAGAATTGTACCGGGACTCAACTCAACTGTTTGCTCCGATTCCGCATCCAAGTCCGAAATCATTTCCGTTTCCGGCAAAAGAACTTCCGAATCATACGGAAAAAATGTTTCGTTGTCAGGTTCTTCTTCATTTTCAACATTTCGGTTTTCTTGTCGATTTTCTTGTCGGTTTCCTTGTCGATTTTCTTTTCGATCTTCTTCTTGATGTTCATCAGCAATGTTAGCAAAGGCATTCCGAAGTGTTTCCAACGAAAAAATATTGGTGTCATCATCATCATCTTCTTCGGAGATGTGTTCCTCGAAAGCAACAGCTCCCAATCGGTGTTGTAAATCGACGCTGTCTGTCCAGTGGAGCGGCGGTAAGGTGTTTTCTGAACCATTTAATTCCTTTAGTTCTTTTAATTCTTTCTTTTTTTGGCGAAAATTTTTTTCGATCATGTCGGCTCACTGGAATTGTAAGAAAAAAAAGATATAATTCTAAAATTACCGTTAAAAATTATATCAATTTTTATAGGACAATGTCGAGAGGAAAAAAATTAAAAAGTTTTCTTTATTTTGATTTTTACGAAATCAGATGTATAATTAAGAAAATTGTGGTGTTTTTTTCTCAAATTAAATACCCGATATTCTATACATTTCCTATTTTATTGAATAAACTATTAATTTAACTAAACTAATTGAGGAGTTTTTATGTCAACCGGTCCTTCTGAACAAAATAAAGTTTCCGCCAGCGAATTGAATAAATTGAATGAAGCCATCGAACAAATATCGCTCGAAAATGAAGATACATTAAAAAATATGTATTTAACTTTTCGGTTAGGTAAAGAAGATTACGGTATTGAAATTCGATATGTTACGGAAATCGTTGGAATGCAAAAAATTACGGAAGTTCCTGACATGCCGATTTTTGTGAAGGGGGTAGTGAATCTTCGCGGTCAGGTAATTCCTGTTCTCGATATGCGGCTGCGTTTCAATATGGAACCGCGGAATTATGATGAGCGGACCTGTATTATTGTTGTCAATATCGGCGGTTCGCAAGTCGGTCTGGTAGTTGATACGGTCAACGAAGTTCGGAATATCGACAATGATCAAATTTCACCGCCGCCCAAAACTGCCGGTGCTGATAGTGCCAGGTATATTCAAGGTATGGGAAAAGTCGGTGAAGAAGTGATTATCCTTCTCGAAGGTCAACGCTTGCTTCACGAAAATGAAACAACAGCATTAGGATTTTAACAACAAATTTTCCCGAACACAGAATACTCTAAATTAAATTGTAACAACTACTTTTTCTGTCCACAGATTAACGCCAATAATAATTTGCGAAAATCTGCGTAATCTGCGGACAAGTGCGGATAAATATCGTCTGAAATAATCAGAAAAATTTGAGAATTGAGAACGAAAAGTGTTGGCAAAAATGAAAAAAAAAATGTAATCTATCAGTGGAATTTTTGTTTTTTATATTAGCCCCGCTAGGGGCGTCAGGATTTTTTACTGAATCGCCCGCCCCAACGGGGTGGGTTTAAGTTTCCCCGCCCACCCCGACGCCCTGAAAG
>JAITIZ010000227.1 GCA_031279215.1 Planctomycetaceae bacterium | reverse complement strand
TCTTGTTCGGTGCCGTTTTTAACAGTGATCTGGGCGATTCTGTTACGTCCGATAATGTAGGTTATGTTCGGTTAGACCGACTTTTTACGTATTATAACGATTTTAACGGGACAAAGAGTCCTCTATTATCATTATAATTATAGTTTATTACCTAATTGTCAAGGATCAAAAATCTGTTCTATCAATGTCTCCCCTATCTTTTTTATTCTCGTAATTAATATATCTTGAAGTCGAAAAAAATCAAGACAGTAAAACTGAAAAAAAATTTTTTCAAAAAATATCTTATTGCTAAAAATGATTTTTATTTCTCAAGTTTTTCCTACAAACTGACGAAAGGAATGATTCAAAATTGCCTGTCTAAAACCATTGGGGAGTCTCTTGAAACCACCGACATTTTTTACTATGATAAATTCCTAACACCAATATCGCAACGAAATTCACGAACACCTCAAAACAAGATTTCCGATACAATTTTGCATTAAAATTAGTCATAACCTATTTATAATCAATAGTTTACATCAATTTCTGTCCCCTGTGAACAACGCCGTTTTGAGGAGTGAACACGGCAGTGAACAACCGTTTACATGTTTCCTCAAGTCCTTTTGTAATAAGGACTTATAAAAACCTTGTGTCAGGTAGGCAACCGTGGGTGAAAGCCCTTCAGTGAAACATTGCCAGCCTTTGAATTATTGCTTTTTCGGTGGTTCACACAAAAATTCCACGGATAGATTACGAATAACACTAAAATGTTACTCTTTCAATTTTTAAATGGACCGTTACGTGAATGGGACAGCGCGGGCATAAGTAATACCGTTTGAGTAATCTTGAATTTCTGATCACCAATTCGGAATCGTCGTTGTTGTCCTGCGTGTAACGGCGATAATCATCAGATATTTCGGATTGACACTGAATTGAAAAATTGTTATCCTTAATAATAACAATTATGGAAATCCCCCTTGAAAATGCTATGGTTTTCAAGGAATTGTTGGTCGGATATATTTTTATGGAATTTTTAAAAACGTTTTTTTAGAAATGATCTTTATTGGGGTTCATGGTTTCTATTTCATTTTAAGGAGATATTCATTGTGTTTTTGTCTTCATTTCCTACAATTCGTCTTCGCCGGTTGCGTTATGAACCGTTAGTGCGCCGTTTGGTTCGCGACACGGTGCTTTCACCGGATCGTTTTATTCTTCCGCTTTTTGTACGTTTCGGTCAGGGAGTTCGCAAGACCATTCCCTCAATGCCCGATCAGTTTCAACTCTCAATTGATGAACTGGTTATAGAAGCCGAACAAGCCGTTTCACTTGGTCTTGGCGGTATTCTCTTGTTTGGAATCCCAGAAACAAAAGATTCCATCGGCAGCGAGGCAATGAGTGAAATCGGAATTATCGCTCGCGCTGTTCGGGCTGTCAAAGAAACTGTTGGTAATAAATTGTTGGTTATTACCGATCTTTGTTTTTGCGAATACACCGATCATGGTCATTGCGGTGTTTTATCCGAAAAATCCAACAACCGTTATGAGGTGGATAATGATACAACTCTTGAAAATCTGGTTCGCCAATCCTTAGTTCATGCTCGTGCCGGAGTGGATATGCTTGCTCCAAGCGGTATGATGGATGGAATGGTTCGGGCATTGCGCGGCAATTTGGATCGGGAAGGGTTTTCACATCTTCCAATTATGAGTTACGCCGCCAAATATGCCAGTGCGTTTTACGGACCCTTCCGCGAAGCCGCTGAAAATTGTCCGCAGTTCGGGGATCGGCGTTCCTATCAAATGGATCCCGCCGCAGTCGCCGGTCAAGCAGTTCGCGAAGCACAACTCGATCTCGAAGAAGGAGCTGATATAATTATGATTAAACCGGCTCTTGCGTATCTTGATATTGTTCGGTTGGTGCGGGAACGTTTTGAAGGTGTTCCGATTGCCGCCTACAATGTTTCCGGTGAATACAGCATGGTTAAAGCCGCAGCAGAAAAAGGTTGGATCGACGAAAAAGCAATTGTTCTCGAATCAATGACCGCAATAACAAGAGCCGGCGCAAATATCATTTTAACCTATTGGGCAAAACAACTCGCCCAATGGCTCAACTCCTGATCGCAAACCATATCTCAACATCGTATTTTATTTTGTACGTATCATCCGAACTCGTTCCAAGACTTTTCCAACAATCGGTTTGGGTAAAAAGTTTGCGAAAGTTACTTCGTCAGCAATCGGAGCAATCTCTTTAATCAGCGAACTGGAAACATGCGCCAGTTCGCCGTCCGCAATCATAAACAGTGTTTCAATATCCGGTGCCAAACGGCGGTTTGCCATCATCATTGTCAGTTCGGCGGGAATGTCCGTGATGGGACGTACTCCGCGAATCATGATCTTCGCTCCCGATTGCTGCACGAATTTAACCGTCAACCCCTCATAAGTTACCACTTCAATATTGTCCAGATGCGGAGTGGAAAGACGAATCAATTCAACACGTTCCTCCGCAGAAAAAAGCGGTTGCTTTTCCCAATTGACACCAACCCCAATAACCAAGTTTTCAAAAAGCCGACTCGCCCGTTGGATAATATCAAGATGTCCCAACGTAAACGGATCAAAAGACCCCGGATAAACTGCCCACGATTTCATCAATTGTAAAATCCTATTATGAAAAAATTAAACTTCAATTTGTACACTAATAACAAAATAAACCGTCTTGTAACTACACATCTCTTCTCTACAAGCTGCCCTTCCAGAACGAAAAAATATGACATAAATTTACGTCCTGAACTCTTAAAGAAATTTTCCTTTTGTCTGTTTCGTGTCATTTTGTGTGTTTCGTGTTAAAAAAAAATTAAAACAAAAATGTCAAAAATAGACAGTTACAAAATGATCTCCCAAAATGATCTCCAAAAAAAATTACGAAAATCTGCACAAATCCGCAAAAATCGGCGGACTAAAAATTCACGAATATTTACATAATCAGCGGACTCTGTTGATAAAATAAACGGTTACGTATTTTTGCGTTCCAGACAGTCGATAACCGATTTCATATCCGGCGGAATTGGAGCAACAATTTCGATTTCCTTTTCGGTTTTGGGGTGGACGAACCTTAATTTGCGGGCATGCAATGCCTGACGGCAGAGAATTACTGTTCCGGCAGGCGAATCGTCGGAAATGGAAACAGGTAATGTTCCAAAAATTTCTTCTTGCGTAATTATTTTCCGACCTCCATACATTTTGTCGCACAAAATCGGATAACCGGTAAATGCCAGATGAACCCGAATCTGATGAGTACGTCCGGTTTGGGGCAAACAACGAATCGACGCCATTTTTCCGTACCGTTTGATAACTTCGTAAAAAGTTTGTGCTTCTTTGGCATGGGGGGTATTGGGTTTTGTAACACACATTTTTTCTTTAACCTTCGGATGTAATCCAATTGGAGCATCAATCATATCTCGGTCAAGATGCGGGCAACCCAATACAATAGCAAAATACTCTTTATGAATCTGACGTTGTTCAAACAATGTTGCCAGTTTACCGTGAATTGCGTTGTTTTTCGCAACGAGAATCGCACCGGTTGTATCTCTGTCCAGGCGATGCACAATACCAGGGCGTATCGGACCTCGCACCGTACTCAGTTTATCGCCGAAATGATACGCCAATGCCGCAACAAGTGTTCCTGACCAATGACCGCGTGACGGATGAACAACCATATCGACCGGTTTATTGATAACAACCAAATCATCGTCTTCGTACAAAATATCAAGCGGAATAGGTTCCGGTTTGGGGATTTCGTGAGGAATTTCCGGTAACGTAAATCGAACAATTTGTTCCGGTTTGAGCCGGTATGAAGGTTTACCGGCGGTTGGTTTTTCACTTTCTGGATCAATGCAAACACCGCCATTCTGAATCGCAATCCGAATTAAGGTTCGGCTATAATTAGAAAAATGATGCGCAAGAAAAAGATCAAGACGCCAACCGGATTCTGAAACATCAACCGTTCGAATATGAACTTCACCCGAATTAGTGTTACCAAGAATCGGAGTAAGCCATTCATCCGGCTCCATCAGCTCGTCGGAAAAAAATTCGTGTTGATTTTTCATTCGTTTGTGTTGTAAATTACTGGGAAATACACTTTAGGCATTCATAATATTGTTTATGGTAATACCAAAGCAACTCCGTAACCAAAATAAAAACCGAATTTTAAAGTGAGTAAAATAGATTATCTTCTAAAACGTAACTTTTGGGGTTTGACGTTCCGATTCATTTTCGATTTCAAACAGGGTTGCCTCACCGAAATTGAACATTCCGGCAACAATATTTGATGGAAAAATTTCACGGTTTGTATTGTAATCCATGACAGAATCGTTGTACGCCTGCCGTGAGAACGCAACTTTATTTTCCGTCGAAGTCAATTCTTCCTGTAACGCAAGCATGTTTTGGTTTGCTTTCAGATCAGGATATTGTTCGACCACCACCATAAGGCGATTCAATGCACCGGTTAAATCGCCTTCTGCACGGTTTAATTTCTGCATTGCCTGCGGATCACTTGGATCAGCCGCTGCTTTCCCCGCGGCCCCCAACGCCTGATTTCGTGCGTTAATCACCGCTTCAAGCGTTTCGCGCTCATGTTTGAGATAACCCTTCACCGTCTCCACAAGGTTCGGAATTAAATCGTAACGCCGTTTTAGTTGTACATCAATTTGCGCAAAAGCATTTTTGTACCGATTACGTTTTGCAATCAAACCATTGTAAATTCCAATGATCCAAAGAAAAACAATTATCGTAAACAAAACCAGCACGCCAAGAATTACAAAAATGAACATAATTAAGTTTCTCCTGATAATACACTGTTAAAGTTAAGGTTAAAGTAAGTGATTTGTTATTGCAACAAAATAAAGTTAATACATTCTTTTTGCAAACACTCAACCGACTTACCGGTTCGTAAATCTTTTACCTGACATTTTTGTTGCTGAAATTCATCTTCGCCGATGATAACGGCAAAGTGATAACCTCTTTTGTCGGCGTATTTTAATTGTTGACCGAGTTTTTTTGCTTCGGGATAAAGTTCCACACCAATTCCTTTGTTCCGCAATTCCGCAGCAAATTTCAGATAATCCGCAAGCCGTGTTTCGACAAAATACGGCAGGAACACTTCAATTGGCGTTGACACTTTTTCGATCATCCCAAGTTCTTCCATCGCGGAAAGAAGCCGATCCAAACCAAGCGACGCCCCAACACCCGGCAATTCTTGTTTCGTATAAAGTCCGGCTAAATTGTCGTAACGACCGCCGCTGCAAACGCTGCCGATAGAGGGTAAATCATCCAAAAATGTTTCGTAAATTGTTCCCGTGTAATAATCCAAACCACGCGCAATCGAAACGTCAATAACAATCCTATCCGGTGAAATTCCAAAAACCGAAACAGATTGAAATAATTCCGACAATTCCGTAACACCTTTTTCACCAAGTACGTTTCCGTCAAGCATTCTTCGTAGTGATTCCAAAACAGATTCATTAGAGCCTTGTAATTCAGTAAGTTTTAAAACTTCGGCGGCTTGTTGTTCTGTTATGGAAGCAGTTCCGATCATCTCTTTGAAAACAGCCTCGTTACCGATTTTACCAATTTTGTCTAATGCCCGTAAAATAGGCGTTGTTTTGTCGGCAATACCGTGTTTATCGAGTAAACCGCTTAACACTTTTCGATTATTGATACGTATTTTGAATCGGGTGAACGGTTTTTTTGTTTTAAGATCAATCCGTTCCATAAGATCGTTGATGATCAATGTTGTTTCAATATCCGCAACAATACTTTTCGTTCCTATTGTATCAAAATCGCATTGCGTAAATTCCCGATAACGCCCTGCTTGCGTATTTTCACCGCGCCAGACTTTACCGAAATGATAACGCTTAAACGGCATTGGGAGTTCGGCAACATGTTGAGCGGTGTAACGCGCCAGCGGAACCGTCAAATCAAAACGAAGACCAACTTGACGACCGCCGTGATCTTCAAATTTGTACAACTGCTTATCCGTTTCGTCACTGCCCTTACCCTGTAAAATTTCAAGATATTCAAGCGACGGCGTGTCAATCGGACTAAAACCATAAGATCGGTAAACTTTCATGGCCGCTTCAATCAGATTTTCACGAGGTAACATCATCTCCGGCAAAAAATCACGGAAACCTTTGAGTGTTCGGGGCGTAATCATTTTTTTGTTAGGATTAATTTTTTTTTGTAACACACACACACAAACAAACACAACGTTATAAAAAATTCCTGAATGTTTCACATTTTTGGGAAAAAAATAACCTATGAATTATGAATAAAGGTATAATAGTGCCGCAAGCGGAATTTTTATCACAATTTTTATCACAATAGTTATCACAATGGTTATAAATCTGCTTGCGATACGATTCACTATTTACTACTTACTATATGCTGCCTTGACAGGGCGAAGGATTTTATGTCATTACGTAAATTGTTAAGGAAATTTAAACATTAAAAATGGGACGGTACAAAGTGTAATAAAGTTAGAATCAGTATAATTCAATAAAAAATCGACGAATACCAATACTCGTCCGAAAATATTTTTGACGAAGTTTTCGTAAATATTTTCTGAACGAGTTGATTCGGATTGTTCTTGTTGTTCTTTTGATTTGATTTTCCATGCCCAATATTTTACTCGAAGTATTGATTTATTCAAGAAACCCGATAAATTTTGAGTTTTTGACGAACCCGAACCCGAAAAACAAACATTTAACACCTGCACCGAACATCAAAATAGAATTGGAAATCATATAATTAAGAACTCCTAAAAAATAATGAGGAACATCTAAAAATTGGATTTGTTCATTTCTTATTATTGAAAAATGGGGACGAAAGTATATAATTTTTTGATGGGTTTTTGAATATTTAAGATACTCATTTAATGAATGCTCTCAAATTCTGAAAGAATCATCTGAAAGAATCAGAAGATGTAATATATCAGTGGAATTTTTGTTTTTTATATTAGCCCCGCTAGGGGCGTCAGGATTTTTTACTGAATCGCCCGCCCCAACGGGGTGGGTTTAAGTTTCCCCGCCCACCCCGACGCCCTGAAAG